>CAMFIW010000468.1 GCA_945952355.1 uncultured Phenylobacterium sp.
ACCATCGCGGCCATGAGCGCGGCCGCCGCCACATCCTCCGCCCGGGCCGCCACGGCGCCGGCCATGTTCGACGTCGCGGTCATCGGCGCCGGGGTCTTCGGCGCCTGGACCGCCTGGACCTTGAAGCAGGCCGGCCTGCGGGTCGCGCTGGTCGACGCCTATGGCGCCGGTCACGCCCGCGCCTCCTCCGGCGGCGAGAGCCGGGTGATCCGCGTCTCCTATGGCGGCGATCCGCTCTATTCGCCGATGGCGCGGGATTCGCTGGCCGCATGGGACGCGCTCTCGGCGCGTCAGGGCCTGCCGATCCTGCACCGCACCGGCGTCCTATGGTTCTCGCCTTCGAACGACGACTACATGGGGAAGAGCCTGGCCTGGCTGGAGACCAGCGGCCTGCCGCACAAGGCCTTCGACCGCGCCGGTCTCGCCGCCGCCTGGCCGCAGGCCGTGTTCCATGACGGCGAGTCCGGGTTCCTGGAAGAGGCCTCCGGCGCCCTGATCGCCGGCCGCGGCGTCCAGTCGGTGGTGCGCGACGCGGGCCTCGATCCCATCATCCTCAAGGCCGGTCCGCCACGCCAGGTGGGGGACGCCTACGAGCTCGCGCCCGGCCTCGCGGCCCACAGACTGGTCTATGCCTGCGGGCCCTGGCTGCCCAAGATCTTCCCGGACCAGCTCGCTGGCCGGATCGTGCCCACCCGCCAGGAGGTCTACCATTTCGGCGCCGCGC
Source organism: uncultured Phenylobacterium sp. (assembly GCA_945952355.1). Taxonomy (GTDB): domain Bacteria; phylum Pseudomonadota; class Alphaproteobacteria; order Caulobacterales; family Caulobacteraceae; genus Phenylobacterium. Next base: position 725 of record CAMFIW010000468.1, read on the forward strand.
CGGGGGACGACCGCTTCACCCCCGCCCGCCTGCCGGTCTGGGCCGATTTCAACAATGGCGACCTGGTCTACGGCTTTCCGGACCTGGAAGGGCAGGGGTTCAAGTTCGCCTTCGACGCCCATGGCCCGGTGGTCGACCCGGACACCCAGGGCCGCCAGCCCACGAGCGAGGGCGTCGCCCGCGCGCGGACCTATCTGGCCCGCCGCTTTCCGGCGCTGGCTGAGGCGCCGCTGATCCATGCCCGGGTCTGCCAGTACGAGAACAGCTCGAACGGCGACTTCCTGATCGACCGCCTGCCGGGCCACGACCGCGTCTGGCTGGTCGGCGGCGGCTCCGGTCACGGCTTCAAGCATGGCCCCGCCGTCGGCCGGCGCGTCGCCGACCACGTCCTCGATCCGGGCAAGCCCGTCGAGCCGCGCTTCGGCCTGGCGACCAAGGCCGCCACCCAGAGACGGGAGATCTACTGACGCCGCCCCTCCTGCCAGCCGTGGGAGAGCATGGCCAGGCCGAACGACACGAGCAGGGCCCCGAGCACGGGCAGCAGGAAGCTCATCGGCATGCCGATGGCGATCAGCTTGTGGTCCCATTCGGGCGTGCCGCCATAGCTGACGCGCATCATGTAGCCGAACAGCACGCCGCCCCCGACGATCATCACGAGGGCGGACAGACGGTAAAGGACGCGGCCCATGGCCCAGGCTCCCAAAGATGGTCCCCCAAGCCTCCGCCGGATGTCCGCATCACGCCTTGACGCCGATCAAGGTCCGAGCGGGCCGTTGGCCCCAACCTCAGAGCCCCGCGGCGAACAGGTCCACCTTGCCGATCGGCACGCCCCTGGCGCGCAGGATCCCGTAGGCGGTCGACAGGTGGAAGAAGAGGTTGGTCGTGCCGAACACGGTCAGCCACTGCTCGGCCGGCAGGGTGGGCTCCATGCCCGTGCCGATCTGGAAGGTGACGGGCGCCTCGTCGCGGCCCGCGAACTCTGCCGGCGTGCGCGCCGCGAGCCAGGCCAGGGCGTCGGCGATCGCCGCGCGGAACCCGGCCAGGTCCAGGCCGTCGCCGATCTCCGCCGGAACCTCGATCCCCGCGAACCGCGCCGGCCAGGCGCGGGCGAAATTGACCACCACCATGATCTGGAAGCGCAGCGGCTGCATGTCCTCGATCAGCCGCCAGTCCAGCATCTCCTCCGGGTTCGCGCCCGTCGCCTTGGCGTGCGCCTCGCCCTTGTCCAGCAGGTGACCGGCCGTCACCAGGGCGCGGCGATAGAGGTCGACGAAGGTGAAGGCGCTGACGGTCATGGCTGAGGCTCCCTATGGCGCGGCAGCTTCAACCAGATTCTGCGGCGCGGGCAATTCGGGGACAGGATACCTATTCCCGACACCGGCGGCCTGTGCTCCAGCTCCGGAGGGGAATAGGTATCCTGTCCCCGAATTGCCTACCCCTTCGTCGGCCGCATCCCGCCGCCTGGCGGCTCGGCCCAGGTCCGCTCCGGCGGGGCGGTCTTCCAGACCTTGGGGGTGAGCCGGCCGCGCCGGCCTTCCAGCCGCGCGGTCGCGCGCTTGGCCGTGGCCAGGTCGCCGCCGTCGCCCACCCGGTCGACCTCCAGATAGATCCGCCAGTCCAGCCCGAACCGCTGTTGCGCGCGGGCCTGCGCGTACATCGCCCGGAACTCGGGAAACCGCTTCAGCCAGGTGTAAATGCATTTCTGCGACGGCATGCCGGGCTCCGCCGAGACGCGATAGCCGGCCTCGCCCGCCGCCACCCGGTCGCACCAGGCCTGGGCCCAGGCGCGGTCATAAGTGCTCTTCTTGCCCGACACCCAGTCGCGCGGCCGCTTGCCGTCCACGCGGGCCTTGTGGATGCGCCAATAGACCTTCGAGCGCCGCGCCAGGTCCGCCCGCTCGATCTTCGCCGCCGCCACCCGCGCGCGCATGGCGTCGTACATCTCCGCGAAGTCCGGCCACACCTTCCGCCACTGGAAGATGGTCGCATAGGACGGCATGGCCGGATCGGCCGCCACCTGCCGCACCGTCTCCCCGGCTTCGAGCCGCGCGCAGATCTCCGCTCCGATGCGAGGATCGTACTGGCTCTCCTTGTGCCCGCCGGTGTGGTCCATCGGCGGGAGGTTGTGCGAGCGGACGAGGGGCTTGGCGGGGGCGCGGCGGGGCATGGGTCGGAGTGTAACCCGGGCGCCCGGATATGGAGAACAAAAAGAGAACTCTTGGGGCTAGTGCCTGACGGGCGGGGCCACCAGAAACAGAGCGGCCCAGAGGACAACCGTCACCGCGCCGGCCCAGCGCGCCCGCAAAACGGCCTGGGTGAGCAAGGCGTCCCGATAGCGCCGATGCTCCCTCGTCCACAGGAACAGGAAGTTCTCGATCGCGGCTTCCCGCAGGTTTCGCGATTGGAATTCCCGATGCGGAATCAGCGTCGCCACACGAATCTGCACCTCACTCGAAGCGAAGCAGAAGATTGACAAGGCCACGAAAGCCAAGACGAAGAAGATGATCGCCACGCGCCTCATCCCGTGGTGCGGTTCGCCCCAACAAACCCACCGCAGATGCGAGCCGTCCGGACTTGGGAAGTCAAGGACGCGCCTTGCAGGCGCGCCGCCCGGCGGCGGGGGGCTCAGCGCCCGTCCTTGAGTTCCCGAGTCCGGACGGCCGACTGGTCGGCGTGAATTATGGTTCTGTTCCAGCCGCTCAACTCAGGCAAATGGCAGAGCTTTTGCTTGCAACGCTTGGGCGAACTGCTCAAACTCGCCGGGCCTCTTAGCTGGGTGTGTCACCCTAACTGAGAAGGGTGTCCC
>CAMFIW010000469.1 GCA_945952355.1 uncultured Phenylobacterium sp.
GCCAACGGGTGAGCGCACCCGCCACCACTGGGCCCACGCCAGCGAGATGCAGCGGCATCTGCACGACTCCAACCTGCCGGAGAACATCTCGCTGCTGGATGAGATCCGCCGCCGGGTCGATGCGCACAATGGCCGGAACGGGGGCGACCGCTTCGTCTTCGGCGAGTTCTCCGAGGAGGAGGAACGCTGCGGCGCCTATTGCACGCCCGAGGATGGCCTGCACTCGGCCTACACCTTCGTCCTGCTGCATGCCCGCAAGCTGTCGGCGAGGGTGTTCCGGGAACACTACGAGACCCTGGGCCGCTTCCCCGGCCACTGGCCCTGCATCTCCTTTTGCAATCACGACATTCCGCGCACCGCGACGCGCTTCGGCGGCGGCGAGGCGATCGCGCGCCTGATGCTGGCTCTGCTGCTGACCCTCAAGGGCACCACCCTGCTCTACCAGGGCGAGGAGCTCGGCCTGCCTGAGGCGCAGAGCCTGACGCGCCAGGAGATCCGCGATCCGGTCGGCGACCTCTACTGGCCGATCGCAAAGGGACGCGACGGCTCGCGGACGCCGATGCCCTGGACCGAGGGCGGCAATCTCGGCTTCACCAGCGGCGAGCCCTGGCTGCCCCTGGCCGTGGAGCACGTCGGTCTGTCGGTCGAGACTCAAGCGGCGGACCCTGCTTCGACCCTGGTGCTCAGCCGCGCCCTGATCGCCCAGCGAAAGGCCTCCGCCGCGCTGACCCTCGGCGAGCTGGAGCTGATCGACGCTCCGGAGCCCATCTTGGCCTTCTTCCGCGAGGCGGCGGGCGAACGCATCGCCTGCGTCTTCAACATGAGCGGCGAGCGCCACGTGTTCGGCGACGCAAGGCTTGACGGCGGCGAGATGCTCGCGACCGGGCCTGGCGAGGCGCGGCTCGACGGCGGCGCCCTGCATCTAGGGCCCCATGCCGCCCGCTTCGTGCGGGTCAGCTGAGGCCCAGGCCGAAGCGCTTGTTCACGCGGTCGACCGGGCGTCCGTCCTTCAGGGGTACAGCCGGCGTCACCGAATGGTCCCGGAAGCCCTGCTTGCCGTAGAAGGTCAGGCCGCCCCTGTTGTCGGCCCGGATCGTGGCGTTGATCGCCGAAAGTCCGAGCTCGCGGGCGCGTTCGCACGTCGCGGCGAACAGGGCCGAGCCCACGCCGCGCTGCTTGCCGTCGATGCGCGCGAAGGTGCCGATGTCGCCGACATCGTCGGGCAGGCCGTCTTCTCGGCCCAGGGTCTGGAAGCCCTCCAGGCGCCCTGTCGCGCGGTCCACGGCCACGAAGCAGCACAGCACGCTCGGCCCGACCAGATAGCGGTAGGCCAGCCGCTCCGGCGTGTAGGGCGTCTCCAGGGCGGTGGTGCCGCCCGCCGTGATGATCGCGTTCAGCAATTCGGCCAGCTCCGCGGCGTCGCCGGAGGCCGCCGCGCGGACCTCGATGTGATCGCCCTTGGCGGCGTGTTGATTCCGGGGTGTCGGCGACATGGCTGTCGACTCCATGGGATGGTGCGAACGCGCTCCGGCGCAGGTAGGGTCTGTCGGCGCGTGAGGCCAGGGCCAGTCCACCGGTTTGCCGGCGAAACGTGTTGTCGGCGCGGGGGCGACTCGGACGTCCTTAGGCCGAACCCATCACGAGGATGCCCTATGTCCTTCCAAGCCTATCTCGACAACATCCAGGCCAAGACCGGCAAGTCGGCCGACGAATTCCTGGCCCTCGCCGCCGACAAGGGCTTCACGGAGGACGGCGTTTTGAAGAAGAGCGTCAAGGCCGGCCAGGTCCTCGAGTGGCTGGCGGCCGACTATGGCCTTGGCCGGGGCCATGGCATGGCCCTCGTCGCCCTGATGAAGCGGCACAAGGCGGCCGGCGACGCGGTCACCGACGGAGCGTGACAAGGCCACGCTAGGAGGCGGCCTCCCGACTCGCTACAACGGGACCATGCCCGACGGCGAGATCAAGACGGCCAAGGCCCCCGCCAGCGACGCCCGCTTCGGTCGCGGCTTCCTGCTCGACATCTGGTACTTCGCCGCCCTGTCCTCGGATCTGAGGCCCGGCAAGCTGCAACGCTACGAAATTCTTGGCGAGCCGGTGTTGCTGGGCCGCGATCGCCAGGGCCGCACCTACGGCCTTCGCGACATCTGCCCGCACCGCGCCGCGCCCCTTTCGGCCGGCCGGCTGGTCGCCGAGACCGACGGCGCGCCAAGCGTCGAATGTCCCTATCACGGCTGGCGCTTCCGCACGGACGGCGCCTGCGCGGCCGTGCCCTCGCTGGTGGCCGACCAGGCCATGGACATCTCCAAGATCCGCGTCCGCCGCTACCCCACCGCCGAGAGCCAGGGGATGGTCTGGATCTGGGTCTCCTCCGACCCACGCTTCGACGGGGAGCCGCCCGAGCCGCCGCCGACCTTCGAAGGCGTGGTGGGCGGCGGGCCGAAGTTCGTCGACCACATGGACTTCGAAGCCCATGTCGACCACGCCGCCGTCGGCCTGATGGATCCCACCCACGCCCCCTACGTTCACGGCCAGTGGTGGTCGCGCAAGGCCAAGGGTCAGCACGACAAGGCCAAGGTCTTCAAGCCGTCCGAGCGCGGCTTCGTCATGACCCGCCATCCGCCGTCGAAGTCGAACCGGCTCTATCGGCTGCTGGGCGGGGACCCGCTGACCGAGATCACGTTCCGCATCCCAGGCCTGCGCTGGGAGCATGTTCTGGTCGGCAAGCGACAGGTGCTGGCGCTGACCTGCCTGACGCCCGTCTCCGAAACCCGCACCCGCATCACCCAGATCGTCTGGACCGACCATTGGGTGGCCAACGCGCTGCGACCCTGGTTCAAACGGATGATCCGCGTGTTCCTGCATCAGGACGGCGACATGGTGAACCTGCAGAACGAGGGCCTGAAATACGATCCCTCCCTGCTCTGGATCGACGACGCCGACCGTCAGGCCAAGTGGTACCAGCAGCTCAAGCGCGAATGGATCGCGAGCCGCCGCGACGGGAGGGCCTTCGTCAATCCCGTGGAGGCCGCCACGCTGAGGTGGCGGAGCTAGGCTTCTTGTTCCACCGTCGTTCGTCCTTGGCGAAGGCCGCCCCGCCAAACGGGGAGGATCCCAAGGTTCAGGAAGCGAGCGCCTGCCTGGGCGGCTCCACGAACAGCCTTAGATCGTCGACCTTGATGGGCGCGAAGCCGCGCTCCACGTCCCAGTCGAGCCTTCCGCCCAGCGCCGTGACCGTCGAGACCGGCTCCAACTTGCGCAGGTCCATCCGCGACAGGGCGGCGTGTGGCAGCTTCACATAGAGCACCGGCGACTGTTCCGATTCCCGCGCGCCGGCCTTGTGCAGGTGGCAGCGGGTCACGACCTCGACCGACTCGACGCCGACCGTGGCCAGCACCTCGACCCCGATGCGCAGGCTGATGGAGCAGATGTTCGACAGGTGCAACTCGCGGATGTTGGGCGGCGGCAGGCGCGCGAAGGCCGCTTCGCCGGTCGGCGTCACGCCGCAGGTTTCGTCTGGCATCGCGTC
>CAMFIW010000470.1 GCA_945952355.1 uncultured Phenylobacterium sp.
ATGACACCCTGGTCGGCGGCGCGGGCAACTCGACCCTGCTGGGTGGCGCGGGCAATGATGTCATCACCGGTGGCGCCGGTTCGGAAAGCATCGACGGCGGCGTGGGCGACGACAACATCAACGCCGGCGCTGGCAACGACACCATTTTGGGCGGTGCGGGTAACGACACCATCGAAAGCGGTGCGGGCGCTGACTCGGTCTCGGCCGGCGACGGTAACGACGTCGTGACCAACGCTGGTGGCGCAGACAATGTCGACCTGGGCGCTGGCGATGACAGCTTCACCGGCAGCACCGATGCTGAAACCGTCATGGGCGGCGACGGCAACGACTCGCTGAACGGCGCGGGTGGCAACAACTTCCTGCAAGGCAACGCCGGCAACGACACCATCGTGGGCGGGGCCGGCAACGACACTCTGCTCGGCGGTCAAGGCAACGACTCGATCGACGACCATGTCGGCGGCGGCAACAACTACATCCACGGCAACCTGGGCGATGACACGCTGCTCGGCGGCACTGGCAACGACACCATTCTCGGTGGCCAGGGCAACGACAGCATCTCGGGCGGCGGCGGCGCCGACTACATCTCCGGCGATCTCGGCGACGACAACATCACGGTCGGCGTGGGCGCGGCGACGGCTTCGGGCGGTGACGGCAACGACACCATCAACGCCTCCGCGAACACCGCGGGTGACTCCCTGACGGGCGATGCCGGCAACGACTCCATTATCGGTGGGGCCGGCGCTGACACCATCTCTGGTGGCACGGGCAACGACACCATCGTCGACGCCAGCGGCGGCAAGGACGTGATCTCGGGTGGTGATGGCGACGACCGCATCAATCTGACCGGTCACGACACCAGCGGCGCTTCTGTCACCGGCGACGCCGGCAATGACACGATCCTCGGCGGTAGCGGCCACGACACGCTTTCCGGTGGTGACGGCAACGACGTGATTTCCCTCGGCAACGGTGGGGCTTCGGCCAGCGGCGACGCTGGTAACGACACCATCGCCGGTGGCACGGGCGCCGACACCATCCTGGGCGGTTCGGGTGACGACAGCATCACCGACACCGCCGGCGCTGACTCGATCTCCGGTGGTGACGGCAACGACACCATCGATCTGACTGGCCACGACACCAATGGAGCGTCCGTTTCCGGCGATGCCGGCAACGACACCATCATTGGCGGCGCGGGCGCCGACACCATCCACGGTGGCGACGGCAACGACCAGATCACGGTGACGAGCGCAAAGTCCGGGCAGATCTTCGGCGATGCCGGCAACGACACGATCGATGCCCACACCGCCACGGGCGCCCAGAGCATCTCGGGCGGCGCCGGCAACGACTTGATCCAGGGTGGCACCGGTGCTGACCTCATCGTCGGCGGAGCTGGCCAAGACACGATGACCGGCAACGCTGGCGCCGACACGTTCAAGTTCGCCTCTGGCGACACCGGAACGACCGTCGCGACCGCCGACCTGATCACCGACTTCACGACGACTACCGACAAGATCTCGCTGGCGGGCGTCAGCTCCACCTCGACGTTCGTCGACTACGGCACCTTCGCGGACGCGACCACTGCGTTCAACTCCGCGCAGGGCGTCATCGCCGGCGGCACCAAGGACATCGTCGTGGTCCACGATACCGCCAGCAACGCGACCTACATCATCGCGGACACGGCCGGTAACAACACGATCGGCGCGGTCATCAAGCTGACCGGCGTCGGGACCACCGTGGCCGCGAGCGACTTCATCTAAACGAGCTTCAGTCTGAACTAGGGGCCGCCCTTCGGGGCGGCCTTTTTTCTGCGCGAAACCCAGGCGACGCCATATGGGAGACGCGGAAGGCGCACCATTTCGCCGCGGGCGATGGGCCGCGGAACCGATCAGCGCATTGACGGAATTCAGGTCCGGAAAAGCGAAAGGCCGAGCCGGGGGTGCTCCACCCCCAACCCGGCCGATGCAACACAGCCTTGGAGAGCTCGGCTGACACCCAAGCCTAGACCAAGCCCCTTTTCCTGCAAAGCTTTCTTGCGACGCGCACGGTCATTTGACCGGGTCAGAAGCTGAGGGCGAACTCGCGGCTCAGAACCACCCTGCCTCCCCGCGTCACCGTATAGCGCGCCGCATAGCGTCCCGCCGCCCAGCCGGCGCCCGGCCGGCGAGATCCCGCGAACACCAGGTGTTGCGCCTTGTCGTGGTCGAGGGCCGCCGGCTGCGAGTCCGCGAGCGTCCGTCCGTCGGGCCCCGTCACCACCAAGCGAACCCGATCGCCGAGTTCCAGCCCGATGGCACGGACATAGGCCACCAGGGCGTTGCTGTCTCGCGAAGGGGCTTTGAGACCGCCGGCTTCCACGCTCTCCATGGTGAGAGGGGCGTCGGCGAAGCCCGCGTTCAGCACGGCGCCGGCGCGATAGGCAAGCGTGCGCGCCGCCCCCGCCGTCCAGAGGCCAGGGCCCCCCGCGCCCGCATTGCAGGTGTTCGCCGGTGCGTCTGGCGCGAACGGGTCGACGACCTGCTGGTCATGCCGCACCGTCAGGTGCACGTGCGGAAACTCGGTATTGCCCGACAGGCCGACGCGTCCCAGCGGCTGGCCGCGCGCAACCTGGTCGCCCACCTTCACCATCAGGCTGTTGCGGGCCATATGGCAGTATTGGGTTTCCCAGCCACCACCATGGTCGATCACAACGCCGTTCCCGCACTCCTGGTTGGCGACCGCGGCCTTGCCGATCGTGCGTACGGATACGTCGGCGACCCCGTCGCGCAGGCGGGACACGCGTCCGGGCGCGGCGGCAAGCACCTTCACCCCAGCCCGCTGAGCGGCCATGTCGTAGACCCGGAAGTCGATTCCCTGATGGCCCTCATAGGTGCGTCCCCCGCACCGGTAGTCCTTCACGCCCGACCCCGGATCGCGATCGAAGTAGCTCTGGATGGCGCAATCGACGCCGTACTTGCAGTCCAGCGGGATCGACAGGCTGGGCGCCGGTCCGGCCGCCGGCGCGGCCTCCGCGGGTGCGGAAAGGGCCAAGAGGGCGAAGGGGCCGAGGACTTGCAACCGCATGGAAAACGCTCCGGCTTTCACCTACCTATCGCGCCTCTTCGGTCGGATTTTAGGCCAGGTCGCCGATAAGCGCGACGAGTCGTTCCTGGTCGCGCCGATAGAGCGCCGACAGGAAATCGGCCTCTTCGCGCGGCGGGCCGCCCATCTCGACCCCCGCATGGACGATCCGCGGCGCGGCCGGCGGCGGGGGCGGCGCGCCGAGAAAGTGGCTGAGCCGCCGGAGCACCGCGGTAGGGTCCGCCCGTAGGGCCTCGGCCTGAAGGACCAGGAGCTGGTCCCGCGGGAACAGACTCAAAAGATGTTCCACCTGCGCGCCATAGTATCCCCGCTCGACGTAGGAGTATTCGCGGTGATGGCCCCAAGGCTCCGAATCGAACAGTCGCCGGCGGCCCTGACGGATGCACCAGCCGAAATCCTGGGTCTCGGCGCCTCTTGAACGTTCCATGCGCCAGTGCGACCAGGCCCGTTC
>CAMFIW010000471.1 GCA_945952355.1 uncultured Phenylobacterium sp.
CGACACCCCCGCATCGCTCAGCCAAGCAGGGCGGCGTCAGGGGACCCCAGGTGGTCATGACGGACACGGCGGTCGGCAGGGAGCCGACCCAGATCCCCAACCTCAAGCGCAGCCACAACCCGCGCACCGGCGACGCCTGAGGGCGACCGCAGCGCAGGTCCAGGATCAGCGCAGGGTCTCGTCGAACAAGGTCAGCAGGCGCTTCCAGTGGCGCTCCGCCCCGGCCTCGTCGTAGACGCCGTGGTCGGGCACGCACCAGCCGTGCAGCTTGCCGACATAGTTCTCGATCAGGTGGTCGACTTCCGCCTCGCGCAGAGCCAGCGCGAGGCGGGCCGACTGCTCGGGCGGGAAGCTGTTGTCGACGCCGGCCACCCCCACGTAGATCCGGCCCTTCATCTGGGGGGCCAGGAGGTGCGGGCTGTCGGGGGCGTCGCTGGCGAGGTTGCCGCCGTGCAGACTCGCGGCCGCGAAGACCTGGTCCGGGTAGGCTCCGGCCGCCGTGAGGGCCCGGGCCCCGCCCATGCAGTAGCCCACCGCTCCGACGCGGCCGCCGGCCTCGCCCGCCAGCACGTCCAGGAAGTAGGCCGTGTCGCGGCGCGTCATTTCCTGCGGGGTGGCCGCCATGATTCCGCGTAGCGCGTTGCGGGTGTCTTCCTGGGTGAAGGCCGTCTTGGCGTCGAACGGTCCGTAGGCGCCCTGCCGGTAGAACAGGTCCGGCACGAGCACGACATATCCTTCGCCGGCCAGCCGTTCCGCCATGACGTCGAGCCCCGGCCGGGGTCCGAACGCGTCCATGTAGAGGATGACGCCGGGTTTCGGTCCCTTGCCGGGACCCGTCGAGAACAGCCCCACCGGGCAACGTCCATCGGCGGCGGTGATGGTCATCGTGCGCTTCATGAGATCCTCCGTCTTCGAGGAGCCTAGCCCCGCCGAAGACCGCCCGTCATCACCGTTGTGGGAACACCCCGGGCGCCCGTCGCGGCCGTCCCTGCGGACCGATTGGAACGGCGAGTCGAATCCCGAAAACGAAAAAGCCGCCTCGCGGCGGCCTTTCGATACCCTCTGGGGAAGGAGGGAAATTGGAGCGGGCGAAGGGATTCGAACCCTCGACCCCAACCTTGGCAAGGTTGTGCTCTACCCCTGAGCTACACCCGCATCCGACCGGCGTTGCCGCCGACGGGGCGGTATATGCCGCAAGTCCGGACGGGATGCAACAGCGATCTGTCGGCTTCTCGATGGGGCGGCTCGTCGTGGTTGCGGAGACGTTTGTGTGCACTACAGGCGGGAGGCCAGCATTCGCGACGCATGGGAGTGCGCATGGACCAGGCTCGACAGCGGCGGCTCGATGCGTTCCGCGCCGTGCTGGAAGACGCCCATGCGGTGCTCGCGTTGCCTTTCGGCTTCCGCCTGTGGGACGGAACCACCGTGCCGGCCGGCGGTTCGCCCGGCGACCTGCGCATGGTTCTCCGCGACGAGGGTGTCGTGGCCGGGCTCCTGCGCAAGCCGAGCCTCGACACGCTCATCAACGCCCATGTGGCGGGCCGAATCGACCTGGAGAACGGCACGTTGTTCGACCTGGCGGCGGCTCGCCCCGCCGGCAAGATCGGCCGGCTGCTGCGCCGGCTGAAATTCGGACGCCTCGCCAAGGCCGCCGTCCTGTTCCTGCGGGCCCCCGCCGACGCGCCCCAGCCGCTGGACGGCATCCGCGAGCAGGCCGATGCCCGCTCCGGCGACGCCGCCGTCAACAAGCGCAACATCGCCCATCACTACGACGTCTCGAATGCCTTCTACCGGCTCTTTCTGGATGCGGAGATGGTCTACACCTGCGCCTGGTTCCAGCCCGACTGGCACGACGACCTCGACCGGGCCCAGCGCGACAAGCTCGACATGATCTGCCGGAAGCTCCGGCTGCAGCCCGGCGACCGCTTCCTCGACATCGGCTCGGGCTGGGGCGCGCTCGTCTGCCATGCCGCGCAGCACTACGGGGTGCATGCCCATGGCGTGACGCTGTCGGAGGAGCAGGCCAAGCTCGCCCGCGACAAGGCCGCGGCCCTGGGTCTTTCGGACCGGGTGACCATCGAGCTCAAGGACTATCGGGCGCTGGAAGGCAGCTTCGACAAGATCGCGTCGATCGGCATGTTCGAGCACGTCGGCATCGACAATCACCCGGCCTATTTCGCCACCATCCATCGTCTCCTGCGGCCGCGCGGGCTCTACCTGCATCATTGCATCGCGCGCCCGGCCAAGGGCAGCGACAAGGCGTTTCGGAAGATGCGGGCCGAGTACAAGGCGCTGACGCGCTACATCTTCCCCGGCGGCGAGCTCGACCATCTCGGCATGTCCGTCTCCAACCTCGAGCGCGCCCGCTTCGAAGTTCACGATGTCGAGGGGTGGCGCGAGCACTACCAGCGCACGACGCGCCTCTGGCGCGACAGGCTGGTGGCCCGCCGCCAGGAGGCCGAGGCCGAGGTCGGACCGGAGAAGACCCGGATGTGGCTGCTTTATCTGGCCGGCTGCTCCCTGGCCTTCGAGCGGGGCGCCGTCGGGATCTTCCAGACCGTCGCCTCGCGCAGGACGCGAGGACCAGCTGGGCTGCCCCCGACGCGGGCGGGCCTCTACGAAGGGCTTTGATAGCCTGCCGCATTGCCGCCGTGCTCGCCCGACAGTAGAAGACAGCCATGCTGCGCTATGCAAACCCCACCGTGTTCCTGCGCCTGGCCGGGAAAGCCATTCCGGTGCTCTGGGCCCTGGCTCTCCTCGCGGGAGCGGCCGGCCTTTGGCTCGTGTTCTTCGTCGCGCCCGCCGACTACCAGCAGGGTGACTCGGTGAAGATCATGTACATCCACGTTCCGTCGGCGTGGCTGGCCATGGCCTGCTACAGCGTGATGGCCCTGTCGGCGCTCGGCACCCTGGTCTGGCGCCACCCGCTGGCGGACGTGTCGGCCAAGGCCGCGGCCCCGCTCGGCGCCGCGTTCACGGCCTTGTGCCTCGTCACCGGCTCGCTGTGGGGCAAGCCCATGTGGGGCACCTGGTGGGTCTGGGACGCGCGCCTGACCTCCGTGCTCGTGCTGTTCCTGATGTATTGCGGCGTCATCGCGCTCTGGAACGCCATCGAGGATCCGGTGCGGGCCGGCCGGTCGGTCGCCATCCTGACGCTCGTCGGCTTCGTCAACATCCCCATCGTGAAGTTCTCGGTCGACTGGTGGAACACGCTGCACCAGCCCGCCAGCGTGCTGCGCATGGGCGGGCCGACCATCGACAGCTCGATGCTCTATCCCCTCCTCATCATGGCCGTGTCGTTCACGGCCCTGTTCTTCGCCCTGCACCTGGCGGGAATGCGCAACGAGATCCTGCGCCGCCGGGTGCGCACCCTGGGCCTCCTGGCCGCGCAGGGTGACGGCGGCGTCGAAGCCGGACTGGAGACGGCCCGCTGATGACCCATGCCGGCTACATCATCGCGGCCTACGCTGCGGCCTGTCTCTTATACACATCTCCGAGCCCACGAGACTAGGCATGATC
>CAMFIW010000472.1 GCA_945952355.1 uncultured Phenylobacterium sp.
ATTCCCTACTGCTGCCTCCCGTAGGAGTCTGGGCCGTGTCTCAGTCCCAGTGTGGCTGATCATCCTCTCAGACCAGCTATGGATCGTAGCCTTGGTGGGCCTTTACCCCACCAACTAGCTAATCCAACGCGGGCCGCTCCAATGGCGATAAATCTTTCCCCCGAAGGGCACATACGGTATTAGCTGAAGTTTCCCTCAGTTGTTCCGTACCAAAGGGCACGTTCCCACGCGTTACTCACCCGTCCGCCGCTCCCCCGAAAGGGCGCTCGACTTGCATGTATTAGGCCTGCCGCCAGCGTTCGCTCTGAGCCAGGATCAAACTCTCAGGTTGAGTTGACATTGACTCCATTGCTTGTTGGTTCCGGGCAGGAACCAACTGGCATTGGTCTACGTAGTTCTTGACGAGTTCCCACCAACCAATCGACCCGAAGATCGTTTGGTTCATGGTATTGTCTTCAAGAGACCGCAGAATTCGTCGACGTCGAGATGGTCTGGTTAGGACCATCGCTAGAGCGCCGCCGCCTGCGTTTCTCTTTCCAATTCAACGATGTCAAAGACCGCGACCGGCTTTCGCCCGCCCCACTGTTTAGCGCCGGTGGCCGGCGGAGGCGGCTATCTAGTGGCCGGCCTCTTTCGTGTCAATCGGTCCTTTCGGACTTTTTTTGCCGGCCCCGGAAGCTCCGGATTTCGGCAAAAAAACCGCTCTAGGGCCGCCGAGGGGCTTCCCTCATCAGTCCAGCGATTCGATTGAGGCTCGGGAACCTAGCGACCGTTGGCGGGAAAATCAAGGGCTTTTTCGAACCCTTCATCGTCCGCCGGGGTCGGCCCCCGAAGCGAAGAGCGGCGTCTTTAGTCACCGGCCTCCACTGAGTCAATCGGCTCTTTCAAACTCTTTTCGGCGGGCTCCCCAAGAGTGGGAAGGCGCCGATCCGAGCCGTCCGGGGAAGCCTGGGGAACCGAGGTTCCAAAGCCTTCGCCGGCAAGCCGACTCTCACCGAAAGACTCTGCTTTGGCTAAGGATTTCAAGGGTTTGTGTACCCTCTGGCCCTTGGCCGCGGCGCCGTCGTCCCGGCGAGGCGCGGCTTATATGAGGGCCTTCAGAACCGCGCAACCCCTCTTCGACAGTTTGACGACAAAAACCTGCATCGGCTTGCGGGCCACCGTCCGCAATCCCTATGAAGGCGGCGGAATTCCTTGTGGAATTTGAGGAAAGGGGCGCTCCCGAATGTTGTCTCAGAAAGCCCGCTACGGATTGCGCGCCCTCGTCGAACTCGCGCGCGCGGAGGGCGCGCAGGTCACATCGGGCGAGCTCGCCCTGCGCGCGGACGCGCCGCGCAAGTTCCTGGAGGCGATTCTCCTGGAGCTCACGCGCAACAAGGTGGTGATCAGTCGGCGCGGCAAGTTCGGCGGCTATGTCCTGGCCCGCCCGGCCGCCCAGATCAGCTTCGCCGAGGTGATCCGCATCATAGATGGGCCGCTGGCGCTCGCGCCCTGCGTCAGCCGACTCTCCTTCCGCAAGTGCGACGACTGCCCGGATCTGGCGACCTGCGCCCTGCGTGAGGCGCTGCTGCGCGCACGCGACGCCACTTCGGACGTGCTGGAAGGCTATAGCCTGGCCGACGCCGCTGTCACCGAGGGCGCGGAGGTGTTCGCGACCGGCATCTAGCTCCTGCAGATCGACGGCAGGTCCAATCGACTGGCTACAGCGCGAATCCCGGCCTCGTCACCGCTCCGAGGTCGTCGGTGTACGAGACCTAGGTCGCTCCATGGCGTGGGCGATGGATCGAAAAGCCGGGCTCGATCTGCGCGCTCACGGAATAGGGGCAGGCATAGTCTTCAAACGCCAATTTCAAACGCATCAGCGCGGAGCCATCAGCCCGCGGAGATATAGGCCTTGAGGCTGCCCGCCTCGGCCTCGACCTCGGAGATCTTGGACTTCACCAGGTCGCCGATCGAGACGATTCCGATCAGCCGGTCGCGCTCGCAGACCGGCAAGTGGCGGATGCGCCGGTCGGTCATGCGGGTGAGCAGGGAATCGATCGTCTCGCCCGGCTCGGCGAACAGCACGTCGCGGGTCATACAGGTCGTGACCGGCTGGTTCAGCGCACCGGCGCCACCTTCGGCCAGGGCCCGGACAACGTCGCGCTCGGAGACGATGCCGGCGACGCGGTCGCCATCCATCACCACCATGGCGCCCACCTTGCGCGAGTGGAGCAAGGCGCAGATCGCGCCCACCGTCTCGGACGGCGTGGCCGTGAAGACCAGGTCGCCCTTCGTTCTAAGGATCTGAGATACCAGCATGGAAGCCTCCTCCCTCATCCCCGGGAAGGAGCCTCGCGCATTGCAGGCCTGAAATCAATCGGGCCGCGCGGCGCCCGCCACCGGCGCCAGGGGCTGCAGCACCAGCAGGCCGAGCGCGAAGCCCGCCAGATGGACCTCCCAGGCCACGGCCCCCTGCCCCATCAGGCCCGGCGAGAATCCCAGAATGGCGATCAGCAGGTTGACGATCACCCAGCCGCCGCCCAGCCCCAGCACCAGGGGGCTGAGGATCGGCCCCACGCTCCGGCCCCCGCCGGCCACGATCCGCGCCGCCCCGGCCGCCAGGGCCGAGACCGCGCCCGAGGCGCCGATCACCGGCCCGACCTCCTTGGGATGGAGCAGACCGAACGCCAGGTTCGCGAGCGCGCCGCAGACGAGGTAGAAGAGAAGGAAGGCCAAGACACCTCGCGCATGGGTCCCGAAGAAGCGCGCCACCGGCGTGGCGAAGGCGAGCGCTGTCGCCGCGTTCATGATCGCGTGGCTCCATCCGCCGTGCAGGAAGATGGCCGTCACCAGGGTCTCGGGGCGGCCGTGATCCAGGGCCGGCGAATAGCCCCAGCGCATGAGCAGCGGATCCTGCGGAACCAGGGTCTGCAGGAAATACCCAGCAAGGATGACCACCGTGACCAGTACGGCCGGCCACGGAGCGTTGAACACCGGCTCCCGACGCGGCTGCTCGTTCTCTGACGTCAAGGGTTCCACTTCCAACTTAGAATAGCGCTCCCAGGGCGAAATCGCCGGTCCTCTTAACCAAATCGCGAGGGTCTGGGCTGTTAAGTCCCGTTTGACCCAACTTGGCACAGTCGTTGCTTGCCAAGGTTAACCCTATTCGCATGCGCGGAGCGTTTCGTCCCATGGCCGTCGCGATCAGAACCGCGCCACGTCTCATCTGCCTGTGCGTCGCCGTCGGCGCAAGCCTCGCCGCCGGCCAGGCCGCGGCTCAGACGATGAGCGCCAACTCCGCGAGCTACAACGCCGGCTACGGCCGGGTCGCCGGGTCGGAGAACCACCCGGTCGACGTCTCCACCCGCGACGCCAACGGCAACCGGGTCATCGTCGACGGGCTGATCCTCCACGGGGAGGACCAGTCGAGCTTCACCTCGGCCTCCGGGGCCATCGACACCTTCGCCGGTGTCGGCTCCTCCTCCGGCGGCTCCACCGCGATCGGCAACAGCCTCGTGGTGGTCACC
>CAMFIW010000473.1 GCA_945952355.1 uncultured Phenylobacterium sp.
GGCTGTCCCATGCGGCGCGGGCCCGCCTGGCGCCCAGCCCCTGCGACCTCGCCCTGGTGGTGGCCGACGGTCTGTCGAGCGCCGCCGTCCATGCCCATGCGGCCGCGACGATCGCCGCCCTGCTGCCCCATGCCGCGGCGGCGGGCTGGACCGTCGGCCCGGTGATCGTGGCGACCCAGGCGCGTGTCGCCCTGGGCGACGAGGTCGGCGCGGCGCTGGGGGCGCGGGCGGTGGCGGTGCTGATCGGCGAGCGTCCCGGCCTGTCGACGCCGGACAGCCTGGGAGTCTACCTGACCCATGCCCCACGTGTGGGGCGCACGGACGCCGAGCGCAATTGCATCTCCAACATCCAGCCGCGCGGCCTTTCCCCGCCTCAGGCGGCCCATCGCCTGGCCTGGCTGCTTGACCAGGCCCTCCGGCGGGGATTGAGCGGGGTCGCCCTTAAGGACGAGAGCGACCTGGCGCCGGCCAGGCTTCCGTCCAGCCCGCCGCCCTGACGGCCGCGACGTCGCACCCTCCAATCCTTACCGCTTTGTTCACCATAGGCGCCGAGACTCGTGGCGAGTACCGGGGGAGAGAGGTTCGTGCGCGTGGAGGACGAGGCTGAAGCGGAGTTGAACGCGCGCCTTGCCAGGACGGCGCGCGAGACCGGGGCCGGCGTGATCCTGATGGGCGCGGACGGCCGGATCACCTGGACCAATCCCGGCTTCACCCGCATCACCGGCTATGCGGCGGAGGAGGCCCGAGGCGAGGTCCCTTGCGTGATGCTGGCCCATCCCGACACCGACCTGGAGACCCAGGCGCGGGTGATCCGCTCCCTGAAGGGTGGCGAAGCGTTTCGGGGCGAGATGCTGTTCGCCCGCAAGTCCGGAGAGCCTTTCTGGGTCGATCTGGACCTGCGCCCGACCTTCGGCGCCGACGGCGTCGTCGACGGCTTCATCGGCCTGCAGACCGAGGTCACCTCGGCCAAGACCCTCGAGGAACAGTTGCGGGGCGCGGCGGCCTCCATGCGCGCCGCCGGCCGGCTTGCCCGCTTGGGCGGCTGGAAGGTCGATCTGCGCGGGGGGCAGGTCCATTGGAGCCCGGAGCTGGCGGAGATGCTGGGCCGGCCGCCCGTGGAGGACATGGTCGAGTCGCTCGCGGCCTATGTCGAATCCGACCGCGAGGCGGTGCGCGGCCACGTCAACCACGCCATGGACAGCGGCGAACGGATCGATTTCGAGGCCCGCGCGATCGGCGCCGACGGCGAGGAGCTGTGGCTGCGCGTCATGGGCGAGCCCGAATGGGTCGACGGTCGCTGCGTGGCCTTGCTGGGCGCGAGCCAGGACATCACCGCCCAGCGCGCGGCCCTCGCCGAGCTGGCGGAAGCCGAGCGGTTCGGGCGAGGAGTGATCGACGGCGTGGCCGCCATGCTGACCGTGATCGACGAGGACGGCCGCATGATCGCCGCGAACAAGGCCTTCAAGGCCCTGGGCGCCGAGCTGTCGAAGACCGCGACCTACCCCATGGGCCGCAACCTGTTCGACATTGTCGCGCGGCTGCCCGGCGCCCACGGCAAGATCCTGACCAAGGGCGCGCGCCAGGTGCTGGCCGGCGAGCGGGAGAGCTTCATCCACGCCTATCAGGCGCTGAGCGGCGAATGGTATCGCGCGACCATCGCCCGCTTCGCCGGCGACGGACCGGTGCGCGCCGTGGTCGTGACCCAGTCCATCGAGGATGTGAAGCGCACCGAGCGGCGCGTCCGCGAAGCCAACAAGAGCCTGAAGCGCGCCCGCGACGACGCCAACGCCGCGAGCGCAGCCAAGTCCGCCTTCCTGGCCACCATGAGCCATGAGATCCGCACGCCGCTGAACGGGGTGCTGGGCATGGCCCAGGCCATGGCGCGGGACGAGTTGTCCCAGATCCAGCGCGAGCGCCTGATCGTCATCCGCCAGGCGGGCGAAGCCTTGCTGGCGCTGCTGAACGACCTTCTGGACCTGTCGCGTATCGAGGCCGGGCGGCTCGACCTGGAGGACGGGGTCATCGACCTGGACGAGCTGTTGCGCGGCGTGCAGTCGACGTTCTGGACCCTGGCGACCGAGAAGGACGTCAGCCTGACTGTCGAGCTGTCGCCGGAGGCGCGCGGCCGCTGGCGCGGCGATCCGACGCGGGTGCGCCAGATCCTCTACAACCTGGTCTCGAACGCGGTGAAGTTCACCGCTCGCGGGGCTGTCGACGTGAAGGTGCGCCGCGAGTGCGGCGCCCTGGTGTTCGAGGTGAGCGATACCGGGCCGGGCATTCCGGCGGAGCGGTTGGCCGCCCTATTCGACAAATTCGTCCAGGCGGACGCCTCGACAACGCGGCGCTATGGCGGGTCCGGACTGGGCCTGGCGATCTGCCGGGACTTGGCCGGCCTGATGGGGGGAGACATCGACGTGCGATCGACCGTGGCCGTGGGCTCGACTTTCACAGTGCGACTGCCGCTGTCCGGCCTGGACCATCAGGTCGGGCCGGCTCTCGTCCCCGTATCGCCCCCGCCGGAGCCGCGCGACCACAGCAGCCTGCGCATCCTGGCGGCGGAGGACAATCCAATGAACCGCCTGGTGCTCAAGACCCTGCTGGCCCAGATCGGGTTGGAGGTCGAGTGCGTCTGCGACGGGCGCGAAGCCCTGGCCGCCTGGGCGCAGCGGGACTGGGACGCGATCCTGATGGACGTCCAGATGCCCGAAATGGACGGGCCCACGGCCACCCGCGAGATCCGCGCCGAGGAGGCGCGCAGCGGCCGGGCGCGGACCCCGATCATCGCGCTGACCGCCAACGCAATGGCCCACCACCAGGCCGAATATCTGGCGTGCGGCATGGACGTTCTGGTGCCCAAACCCTTGGAACTGGAACGCCTGCTGGCCGCCCTCCAGGCGGTGGTGGACGGCGACCAAGCCGAACTCGGGGTGGCGGTGGCGTAGTCCCCTCCTCTCGGCCTATGCTCGGCCCCATTCATTCGAGCGATTGGGAGACGGCATATGGAACTGCGCAGATTGGGCGCGAGCGGCCTGAAGGTCAG
This sequence comes from uncultured Phenylobacterium sp., assembly GCA_945952355.1. Lineage (GTDB taxonomy): Bacteria > Pseudomonadota > Alphaproteobacteria > Caulobacterales > Caulobacteraceae > Phenylobacterium. The sequence goes on from CAMFIW010000473.1 coordinate 3,041, forward strand.
CGCCATCGGGCTGGGCTGCAACAACTTTGGGATGCGCATCGACGAGGCCCAGACCCAGACGGTGGTCGATGCGGCGCTCGACCACGGCGTCACCTTCTTCGACACCGCCGACGTCTATGGCGGGACCCAGTCGGAGGTGTTCCTGGGCAAGGCCCTGAAGGGCAAGCGCGACAAGGCGATCGTCGCCACCAAGTTCGCCATGGGCGAGGGCGCGGGAGGCTCGCGCCGCTACATCGTCAGCGCCGTCGAGGCCAGTCTGAAGCGGTTGGATACCGACCGTATCGACCTCTACCAGATGCACCGGCCGGACCCGGAGGTCCCGATCGACGAGACGCTGCGCGCGCTGGACGACCTCGTGCGCGACGGCAAGGTGCTCTACCTCGGCAACTCCAACTATTCCGGCTGGCAGATCGCCGACGCCGACTGGGTGTCGAAGACGCAGGGCCTGGAGCGCTTCGTCTCAGCCC
>CAMFIW010000474.1 GCA_945952355.1 uncultured Phenylobacterium sp.
CATCGCGTTCCAGCCGGCCACGTTGGCGGCTACCGCCGCCTTGTCGGCCGGCGAGCCAACAAGGGCGTGCAGCTTGGCGGCGCTCGCTGGAAAGCGAGGGCGCAGATAGACATAGCGACCGTCCTTGGTCTCGAAGAAGCCCATGGCGGGCGTGCCCCGACCGCCGCGCGCATCGTCCTGGGTCAGAGGCGGGGCCCGGTCCGGCTCGGCGAAAGTCTGGTGCAGGAAGCTGACAAGACCGGTCGCCGCCTCCCGGGTCGAGACCCGGACCTCCTGCGGCCCGCCGCCGCGAAGGGCCCAGATGTCGGCGGCCAGCGCTCCGCCCGCTGCGAGGACCGCGGCGGCGGCCTCTTCGGCATGGAAGCGGGTGGCCATGGCCGGGGCGCCGCCCTCGATCCGCACGAAGTCCGCCGGCGCACGGCCGGCGACCGCCAGGAGCTGATCGAAGGCCTGCCGCGCGATATCCATGCCGTGCTCCCTTGAGTTCGCTCCAGTATGCGGGGGAGAGAGTGCGGCGTCACGGGTCTGGGTAGCGCCCAGCAAGCCCGCGATTCAACGAAACAATTCCGTAAACCGCCTCGCAACGGTTCGGCCGCTAGGCTGGATTCGAACTGGGGGCGGCCTTCGCGACGCGATGCGATCTCTATCGAGACGATTCCTGATCAGCGTGGGGCTGATGTCGCTGGCGGTGACCATTCTGGGCTCGGTCGGCGGTTTCGTCGTGTTCCAACACGAACTGGCGCAGCGCCAGATGAGCTATCTGTCGGACTATGTCCGCGAACGCGCCTCGAACATCGACCGCCGCTTCTCCAACCTGACCGCCCTTCACAAGGCCGCGGGCGTGGAACTGGAGCGCCGGGTCCACCATCTCTCCGACCAGCAGGCCGTCTCGCTGACCGACGAGTTCTTCCCTGCGAAGGGCGACGGCACACGTCGCAGCCGCGACAAGTTCTTCGACGGCCACCTGACCGCTTCTGGCCGATGGATCTACGGCATGGGCGCCTATGTGGGGCGAGCCGACGAGGCCTCGATCGCCGAGAAGAAAACCCTGGCCGCGGCGTTCTCGGTCGTCTCCGACTTCGGCCAGGCGGCGCATAGCGACTACGACAACTTCTATTTCTTCACGCCCCCTGCGACACGGCTGGTGATTTTCGGGCCCGATCGCCCGGACCGACTGATGTTCTATCGCGACAAGGCGCCCGCCGATCTCGACATCAGCGGCGAGGAGATGGCGCGCATCACGCTTCCGGACCAGGATCCGAAAGGCGCGACGCGCTGCACCAACCTGCAGCGGCTCATCCAGGACAAGGTCGGCCAGCGACTCGCGACGGGTTGCCTGACCCCGGCCTATGTGGACGGCCGCTATGTCGGCTCCTTCGGGTCATCGATCGAGCTGACCGGGTTCCTGCTCAACGCGGTCAAGACGACCCTGCCGGGCGCACAGAACCTGGTGATCACCGGCAAGGGCGAGTTGATCGCCTATCCCGGTTTTGCAACCCCCGGCCAGGCGTCGGAAGTGACGGTGAAGGCCTATGAGCGGAAACTTGGCCTGCAGACCCTGGTGTCCGCCATTCGGCGCGATGGCCGACCACACGGCGTGATCTCCAGCCCCGACGGCTCACAGATCGTCGCGTTTGGTCGACTGAACGGGCCGGACTGGTATCTGCTCCTCACCTATCCGAAGTCGGCCGTGGCGTGGTCGGCGGCGCGTTCGGCCTCGTGGGTCCTGCTGCTCGGCGGTCTGGCCGCCCTGGCTCAGACGGTCATGGTCGTGGCCCTTGCACGTCGCACGATCGTCTGGCCGCTGAGCCGGTTGGCGGCATCCTGTGAGCCGGACACCTTTGGCGGCGGCGTACGCCCCCCGGTGGACGACATCGAGGGGCGCGACGACGAGATCGGCGTGCTCGCCCAGGCGCTGCGGCAGGAGCGCGGCAAGGTCGAGCAGGTGTTGTCTTCGCTGGAGGACCGGGTACAGGCCCGGACAGCCGAGCTCGAGCGCGCCAATGCGGAGAAATCCCGCTTCCTGGCCAATATGAGCCACGAACTGCGGACCCCGCTCAACGGGGTCATCGCAATCTCCGAGACCCTCGTCGCCCAGCAAGCCACCGACAAGGGCCGGGAGTTGGCCGAACTGATCGTCTCATCTGGACGGCTGCTGGAGCAGGTGCTGACGGACATCCTCGATTTCTCGAAGATCGAGGCTGGCGAAATCCAGTTGGCCCACGAGGCCTTTCCCATGCGGGCGATCGTCGGCCGGATCGCCGAACTGCACCGCGCATCGGCCGAGACCAAGGGGCTGGAGTTCGGGTGGGCCGTCGCGCCGGAGGCGGACGGCGCGTTCCTTGGCGACCAGGTTCGCCTCACCCAGGTGCTTTCCAACCTGCTGTCGAACGCGGTGAAATTCACGGACGCGGGCGCCGTACGCCTCGACGTCGGCCACGATGGCCTGGCCCTGACCTTCTGCGTCAGCGACACCGGGATCGGCTTCGACGACGAGGTCAAGTCGCGGCTATTCCGACGCTTCGAGCAGGCGGACGCGTCGATCCGGCGTCGATTTGGCGGCACCGGCCTGGGCCTGGCGATCAGCCGGTCCCTGGTGGAGCTGATGGGCGGGAGCATAGATGTCGAAAGCCGTCCCGGGCGAGGTTCGAAATTCACCTTCGTGTTGCCCCTGGACCGCGCCGCGCCCGACCAGGAGACGGCTGCCGAGGCGGAGGACGACGTCGTCGATATCGCGGGCAGTCGCGTGCTTCTCGCCGAAGACCACCCGACGAACCAGAAGGTGGTGCAACTGATCCTGCAGTCGGTGGCCGTGGAGCCCGTGATCGTCGAGAACGGCGCCTTGGCGCTCGAAAGGCTCAAGGCCGAGCCGTTCGACGTCGTGCTCATGGACATGCAGATGCCGGAACTCGACGGCCTTTCGGCCACCGCCCTTCTGCGCGACCACGAGCGCGCCAACGGTCTGCCGCGCACGCCGGTCATCATGCTGACCGCCAACGCGCTGGACGAGCACGTACGCGCGAGCCACGCCGCCGGCGCCGACCTACATCTGTCAAAGCCGATCCGCGCGACCGCGCTGATCGAGGCGGTCGTCGAAGCCATAGCAAGTCGCGGCGACGCCGCCGTCAGCCGCGTCGCCTGATCACCGCATCCCACCCAATGTCTTCGCGACCAGGGGCGCCAGCCCGGCGGCGATGATCCTGGCGCCCTGGGCGTTCGGATGCAGCCCGTCGGCCTGCCGCATGGCCGGAGCCACGCCGGCCAACAAATCCGGGTAGAGCTGCACACGGCGGGCGCGCGCGACGTTCTGGAAAGCCGCGGCGAAATCCCGGGCGTAAGATGGTCCGATTGCGCGCGGCGGCTGAAGACCCGCCAGAAGCACCACGATCCTGCGCGCCTGCAGCCGCCCAACGATCCGATCGATATTGCCCTGGGTCACGCGCGGGTCGACCCCCTGCAGCCTGTCTCTTATACACATCTCCGAGCCCACGAGACTAGGCATGATC
>CAMFIW010000475.1 GCA_945952355.1 uncultured Phenylobacterium sp.
GGATAACGCCCGCCTACGCTGCCGAATTGCGGGCCGAGGGGGAGCGGGTCATAGCGCGTGTCGAGGCCGGTCAGTCGCCGTTCGACAGCGAGTGGCTGGACTGGCGACCCGACCCGGCCTGGCCCCTGCCGACCCTGCCGCTCGACTGGGAGATTCCCCCAAACTGAGGCGGCTCGGGGGCCGCTACGGAACCGGGCGAGCCGTCCGCGTGCGGCGCGATAAAAGTTCGGGCCGAACCGCTTGCGCACCCCCCGGAACGCGGATATAGACCCCGCTCTCGCGCACGCGGTCCCTTCGTCTATCGGTTAGGACGCCAGGTTTTCAACCTGGAGAGAGGGGTTCGACTCCCCTAGGGACTGCCACGCGCCCCTCTAAAGTCGCGCAATCGGCGCATTTCACACCTATTGCGTGCAATAGGTTAAAATCCCCCATTGACTGATCTCCTAGCACGAGAACAGTGTTATAGCTGGCCTAGTTCCGAGAACATCGGGGGAGATCGGGCCAGAGGGGCAAATGTCTGGTTACGAATACGAGGGAGTCGATCCTCACGAAAATGCTGTGAGGATCAGCGGTCGCATCAAGTGGTTCGACGCGGGTAAGGGGTATGGCTTCATCGTCCCCGACGACCCCGGTCAGACGGACCTCAAGGACGTTCTACTTCACGTGACTTCGCTGCGTAACGCCGGGCGCGAAAGCGCCCTCGAAGGCGCCGTGATCGTCTGTGACGTGATCCGCCGGCCAAAAGGCTGGCAGGTGTCCGAAGTTGTCGACCTGGATGAGAGTTCGGCGCCGCCGCCGGGTGAACGGCGACGTCACGAGGGCGACCACGGTTTCCGCCGCGGCGACCGCGACAGCTACGACCGCCACGGCGGCGGTGGGTTCGATCGGCATGGCGGGGGGCGAGGGGGCTTCCAGTCGCGCCCGTCGCGCCCGCCGGCGCCGCGCGGTCCGCTGGAGCGGGCGAAGGTGAAATGGTTCAACCGCGCAAAGGGCTACGGCTTCGTGGTCCGCGACGGTGAGCCGGGCGACATCTTCGTCCATATCGAGACCCTGCGCCGGTCCGGCATCGAGGACCTGCAGCCGGGCGACGACGTGATGGTGCGGTTCGCCGAAGGCCCCAAGGGCCTGGTGGTGGCCGAAATCGAGTCGGTCGGACTGGCCTGAGGCGGCTTGCCTCCCGACGGCGGCTGTCCCAAAGGGATGGACGCGTCCGCCGAGGAGACAGGCTTGACCCAATTCGCCCGCATGGCGCCGCGGCTGGCCGCGGCGATCCTCCTGGCTTGCGCCTGGAGCACTTCGGCCTTTGCCGCGGTCCCGGTCCAGGGAATCCAGGTCAAGGCGACCTATCCCCACGATACCGGCGCCTATACCGAGGGACTGTTCTATCTGAACGGCGTGCTGTTCGAGAGCACCGGTCGGGAAGGGCAGTCGAACATCCGCAAGGTCCGCCTGAAGGACGGGGCCGTCCTGCAATCCCAGGCGATCCAGCGTGACATGTTCGGCGAGGGCGTCGTCAACTGGGGTGACGAGCTGATCAGCCTGACCTGGCGCGACGGCGTGGGCTTTCGCTGGGACTTGAAGACCATGACGCTCAAGTCCAGCTTCGCCTATCCGGGCGAGGGGTGGGCGCTGACCCAGGACGGAACCCACCTGATCATGAGCGACGGTACGCCGGTGCTGCGCGTGCTGGATCCGAAGAGCTTCAAGATCGTGCGGCGCATCAAGGTGACGGCCGACGGAAAGCCCGTCGCCAACCTGAACGAGCTCGAGTGGGTCAAGGGCGAGATCCTGGCCAACATCTGGATGACCAACCTCATCGCGCGGATCGACCCAAAGAGCGGAACGGTGAAGGGCTGGATCGATCTGGGCAGTCTGCCCGAGACCCGGACACGGATGGATCCGGATGCGGTGCTGAACGGTATCGCCTACGACAAGGCCGGCGACCGCCTGTTCGTGACCGGCAAGAACTGGCCCCACCTCTACGAGATCAAGCTGACCGCGCCTAAGGACGCCAGACGATGACCGATCGCAAGCCCGAGGGCGAGCTGGCCGTCCCCGCGCCGCCGGATGGCTTCGTCCTGTCGTCGAACCGTGGGCCGTTCACCACCCACAACGGACCCTATTTCCACAAGGAAGGGCTGGAAGACCGCGCCGAGCAGGCCTTCTTCGCCCTGAAGCGGCACGCCAACGGGCTAGGCCTGGTGCATGGCGGCATGCTGACGGCGTTCATGGACGGGCTGCTGGCGGCGGCGGTCTATCGCGCGACGCGCAAGACCAGCGTGACCATCCACCTGTCGGTCGACTTCTTGCACATGGCCCGCGTGGGCGAATGGGTGATGGGCGAGGCCAAGGTGACGCGCGCAGCGCGCGACGTCGCCTTCGTCGAGGGCCGCGCCTATGTCGGCCATCACGATGTGGTCCGCGCCTCCGGCGTCTTCAAACTCATGAACCGACGGCCGGAGTAGGGTCACCCCGGACGCGTTCGCTGACGGCCTTGTAGAGGTCGGCGCCCCAGGCGGCGTCGGAATGGCTGCCGAGGACATATTGCGGCGGCACGGCCTCGGGGCCCTCGCCAGGCGGCGTCGGCGGCGAGAAGTAGCCCAGCGCATAGCTGCCCATGCTGTAGCCCAGCAGGGCCTGCAGAGCCGGATCCAGGGTCCGCGCGATGGCCGGTGGGCAGGAGAGGTATTGGTTCTCCTCCTGACGCAGCCAGCCCAGGCAATAGGTCAGGTTCAGGCCCACGCGGTCGGCGGTCGTGGTGTTCTCGCCGCCGGCGTGGATGACCGAGCCGGAATAGACGAGGACCGAGCCCGCCTCCATCTCGGCATAGGCGATCTCGTGCGGCTCGGCGCGGCGGTCTTTGGGCCAGGCGGCGCTGCCGGGAACAACCTGGGTGGCGCCGTTCTCGAAAGTGAAGTCGGTCATCGCCCAGATGGTGTTGAGCTGCGGCTCGATGCCTTCCAGGAAGCCGCCCCAGGCCAGCTTGTCGCGATGCAGGACCTGGCGCGGCTGGCCGGGCCCGATGCGGATGATCTGGGTCAGGTGGAGCTGGTAGCGGTCGCAGGTCGGCAGCAGGAAGAGATCGCAGGCCGCCAGGATCGCCGGATGCATGACCAGCTCGCGCGTCAGGGGCGAGCGCGCCACCAGGGCGCCCGTGCGGGTGGTCTGGAATCCGGTAAAGGCGTCACGCCCGACCGGCGTGGCGTCCATATAGGGGCTGAGCTCGCCCATCACCGAGGCGACCTGGGCCTTGTCGATCAGCCGGTCGATGATCAGGGCGCCATCCTGGCGGATCGCGGCGATCAGGTCGTCGGCTGGGGCGTCGGCCGGAAAATGCTTGAGGCTCGGCATGCGCGTCTCCCTTCGCGGCCTTCCGCCGCAGCATGCCAGCATTCGGGGCTGCGTCCAGCAGCGCGGGCGTTGCCGGATCGGCCAAAGCCCTGTATCGCGAGCCGTCCGGCGCTCTTCGGGGCGTAGCGCAGCCTGGTAGCGCATCTG
>CAMFIW010000476.1 GCA_945952355.1 uncultured Phenylobacterium sp.
GGGCTCGACCATGTCGGCATCCAGGTCGAGAGCACCAAAGCGTTGTCCGAACTCGCGGGACGCGTGAAGGCGGCAGGGGCCCAAACCTTCGATGAGGCGGGAACGACCTGCTGCTACGCCCAGTCCGACAAGAGTTGGGTGAGCGATCCCGCGGGGCTGCGCTGGGAAACCTTCCACACCTTCGGCGAGGCGACCACCTATGGCGAGGACCACGCCATGGCGGCGCTGGAGGAGTCGCAATCCGGCTCGGCTTGCTGCGGCGCGCCGGCTCAGAAGTCGCCGGCGTGCTGCTGACGATGGAAAAAACGATCGCGATCGGCGCCCTCGGCGCCCTGGCGCATGAAGGGCGGCTCGACGTGTTTCGTCTGCTGGTGCGCGCGGGTCCCGCGGGCATGGCGGCCGGCGAGATCGCCCGGGCCTCCGGCGCGGCGCCGAGCACGATGTCGGCGAACCTCGCCGTCCTGACGCGGGCAGGCCTGATCGCCTCGCGGCGGGACGGCCGCTCGATCATCTACACGGCCGACTACGAGCAGATGCGGGGCTTGCTGGGCTTCCTGATGGAGGACTGCTGCGGCGGCAATCCGGAGATCTGCGCTCCTCTCGCCGCACTGGCGAGCCGTCCCTGCGAGGCCGAAGGAAGGACCTGCTGATGGCCGAGCCCCTGAACATCCTCTTCCTCTGCACCGGCAATTCGGCGCGCTCGATCCTGGCCGAGGCCCTGATGAACCGCCTTGGCGAAGGCCGTTTCCGGGCATTCTCGGGGGGCTCGATACCGAAGGGCGAAGTGAATCCGCACGCCTTTCAGCTCACGCGCGCGCTCGGGTTCGAGGACAGCGAATTCCGGTCCAAGCCGTGGGAGGAATTCGCCGAACCCGGCGCACCCAGGCTCGATTTCGTGATCACCGTCTGCGACGACGCAGCAGGGGAGGTGTGCCCCATATGGCCCGGCCAGCCGATCACCGCCCACTGGGGCATTCCCGATCCGGCGGCGGCGACCGGGACGGAAGCCGAGATCGCGGTCGCGTTCCGCGAAGCCGCGCGGCTGCTCAGGAACAGAATCGAGCTGTTGCTCGCCCTACCGGTGGCGAAACTCGATCATCTGTCGCTGCAGGCCGAGGTTCGGGAGATCGGCCGAAACGCCGATAGCCAGCCGGCATGAATCCGCCCGTCGGGGCGCCGCGGCCGGAGCCGCCAGCCGAAGCCTTCGGTGTCGGCCGCCGCCTCTCGGCCGAGGCGCTCGGCGCGGCCCTGCTGTTGGCCGTCGTCGTGGGCTCCGGCATCATGGCCGAACGACTGGCGGGCGGGAACGACGCCATCGCGCTGCTGGGGAATACGCTGGCCACGGGGGCGGCGCTGGCCGTCCTGATCGTCGTGTTCGGCCCGATCTCGGGCGCGCACTTCAACCCTGTCGTGACCCTGACCTTCGTGCTGCGGGGGGCCCTGTCCTGGCGGTTGGCATGCGGCTATGTCGCGGCGCAGGCGGTTGGGGCGATTCTGGGCGTATTCACGGCCCACGCGATGTTCGCCGAGCCGATCCTCCAGGTGTCGACCCGGCTGAGGTCCGGCCCCGCCCAGGTCTTTTCCGAACTCGTGGCGACGTTCGGCCTGGTGCTGACGATCCTCGGCGCGCTGCGCTTCAGGCCAGGGGCGACGCCACTTGTGGTGGGGCTCTACATCACGTCCGCCTACTGGTTCACGGCCTCGACCTCGTTCGCCAACCCGGCGGTCACGCTCGCGCGGACGCTCAGCAACACCTTCGCGGGGATCGCGCCCACCTCGGCCCCGAGCTTCTGGCTCGCTCAGTTCGCCGGGGGCCTCCTGGCTCTCGTCGTGAGCAATTGGCTGTTCGGACATCGCTCCGGCCTCCGCCAGGCCTGACGCGTTCGCCTCCCCCTCCGCGGGATCGAACACCCTGGGTACATGATCCTGGCAAAATGCAGCCGGAGCGCGTACCTAGCCAAGGTCAAGCTTGGATGTCCCCGGGGGGAGGGCGAATTTGCGTATCTGTGTTGGTGCGCTCGCCTTGTCGGCGGCGCTGGCCGTAGCAAACCAGGGCGTGGCCGCGGCGCCGCCACGCCCCACGCCCGAACTCTTCCGCCCCGACCCAACCATCCGCACCGGCGTGCTGCCCAATGGCCTGCGCTACATCGTCCAGCGAAACGCCGCGCCGAAAGGGGCCGTGTCGCTAAGGTTGGCGGTCGACGTCGGAAGCTACGAGGAGGAGGAGAGCGAGCGAGGCTACGCCCACTTCATCGAGCACATGGCGTTCCGCTCGACGCGAAGCTTTCCCGATGGAGCGCCCGATCGCGAATTCGCACCGTGGGGCGTCGCCTTCGGACGAGATCAGAACGCTGCGACCACCCTGTTCGCCACCACATTCAAGCTGGACATGCCGCAGCCGGACACGACCCAGGTGCGCCGAGGCCTGGTCTGGCTGCGCGATGCAGCGGACGGGATCGTCTTCACACCCGATGCGGTCGGCCGCGAACGCGGCGTCGTGCTGGCGGAAAAGGAGGCGCGAAACGACCCGATGGCCGCCGCCCAGGAGGCCATAGGACGCTTCCAGGCCCCCGAACTGAGGTCGCCGAACCGTTCGCCGATCGGGTTGGAAAGCACAGTCGGCGGCGCGGGCCCCGAGGACCTGAAGCGCTTCTACCTGCGTTGGTATCGCCCCGAGCATGCGATCGTAACCGTCGTGGGCGACATGGAGCCCGTGGATCTCGAGCGGATGGTTCGAGATGCGTTCGCCACCTGGTCCTCGCCGGGCCCAAAGCCTCTGCGCGCGCGTTCGCCGGGTCCCGACCGAGTCCGGGCGCTCGATGCGATCACGATCGCCGGCCCCACCCTGCCGAGCATGCTGAGCGTCTGCCGGTTTCGCCCCGCCGAAGCGCGGGGTCGGTTCACCCTGGCCCGCCTGCAGGCCGAGGCGCAGTCGCAGATTTGGCGCGAGATTCTCAACAAGCGCCTGTTGGCGCGCGCCGCCGTGCCAGACTCCCATCTGCTCGCGGCCGGGGTCGTGGCGGGCGATCTGCGAGAAGCGGTATCCACCTGCCTGGCCGTGGTTCCGACCGGCGATTCATGGGCGGAAGGCCTGGCGGCGGCGCGCGCCGAACTGGAGCGCCTGGCGAAGGACGGGCCGACGGAGGTCGAAACCGAGACGGCGACCGATCTCGTGCGCGCTCGCCTGCGCGGCGAGGTGCTGGCGGCCGGCGCGCGCGCCACGCGCGACATCGCCGACACCCTGCAATCCAAGGCGCTGGAGGGAATTCCGCTCTCCGCCCCGGCCGATGCGCTCTACGACTTCGATCGCGCCGTCGAAGACCTGACCCCCGACACGGTGCGCGGGCGCGTCGCGGCCGACTGGTCGGGCTCGCAACCGCGATTGGCCGTGGCCGGGGCGCATGCGCCCACCCGCGAGCAGGTGCTCGCCGCATAGTCGTCGGGGCCCGCAACCCTCGCCGCCCAGACGACGACGACCGCGGGGTGGGC
>CAMFIW010000477.1 GCA_945952355.1 uncultured Phenylobacterium sp.
GTGGTCACCTGCGCGCGCGGCTCCTCCGACCATGCGGCGACCTACGCCAAGTATCTCGTCGAGACGGCGACCGGCGTCCTGACCTCCTCGGCCGCCCTGTCGGTGAGCTCGGTCTACGACGCGACGCCCAGGCTGGAGGGCGCCCTGTTCCTGGCGATCTCGCAGTCCGGCCGCAGCCCCGACCTGCTGTCCGCCGTCGAGGCCGCCCAGCGCGGCGGCGCGCGCACAGTCGCCCTGGTCAATGACGAGGCCTCGCCGCTCGCCGCCGTGGCCGACCGCTGCCTGCCCCTGAAGGCGGGTCCTGAGCTGTCCGTGGCCGCCACCAAGTCCTACATCGCCGCCTTGGCCAGTGTGGCCCAGATCGTCGCCGCCTGGACGCAGGATCGTGAGCTGGAAGCCGGCCTCGAGGCCCTGCCAGCCATCCTCGCCAGCGCCTGGACGCTCGACTGGGCGCCCGCCGTGCGCCGCCTGAAGACCGCCCGCAGCCTCTATGTGCTCGGCCGCGGCCCCGGCTTCGCGGTCGCCCAGGAAGCGGCTCTGAAGTTCAAGGAGACCTGCGGCCTGCACGCCGAAGCCTTCAGCGCCGCCGAGGTGCTGCACGGCCCCATGGCCCTGGTCGGCGAAGGCTTCCCTGTGCTGGTCTTCACACAGGCCGACGCCAGCGAGGCCGGCGTGCTGGACCTGGCGCGCGCTCTCGAAGCCCGCGGCGCCGAGGTGATGGTGGCCGGCGGCTCCGACGGCAAAGGCCTGCCGACGCTTTCCGCCCACCCGACGTTACAGCCCATCGTGCGAATCCAGGGCTTTTACCGTATGGCCAATGCGCTCGCCGTGGCGCGCGGCCTAGATCCCGACAGCCCGCCCCACCTGAAGAAGGTGACCGAGACCCGCTGATGGCTGTCGCCCTGGTCAACGGAAAGGTGCTGACGCCGCGCGGCTTCGAAGCCGCGACGGTGGTGATCGAGGATGGCCGCATCGCCGCCGTGCGACCGCCCCAAGCCGAGGGCGGCGCCGAGCGCGTCGACCTCGAAGGCCGCTACCTGCTGCCGGGCTTCATCGACACCCAGGTCAATGGCGGCGGCGGCGCCCTGTTCAACGATTCCCCGACGGTCGAGGCCATCGCCACCATCGGCGCGGCGCATCGCCGCTTCGGGACCACCGGCTTCCTGCCCACTCTGATCTCCGACGACCTGTCGACCGTGGCAAGGGCCATCGCCGCCGTCGACCAGGCGATGGCGCAGGGCGTGCCCGGCGTGCTCGGCATCCATATCGAAGGGCCTTTCCTCAGCGAGGATCGCAAGGGCATCCACGACGCCTCGAAGTTCCGGGTGCTCGACCAGACCGCATTCGAACTCCTGACGTCGCTGAAGCGGGGCAAGACCCTGGTGACGCTCGCGCCCGAGACCACCACCCCGCAGATGATCGCCCGCCTGGTCGAGGCCGGCGTGACCGTCGCCGCCGGCCACACCAACGCCAGCTACGACGAGGTGCGCGCCGCGCTGAACGCCGGCCTGCGCGGCTTCACCCACCTGTTCAACGCCATGTCCCCGCTCGCCAGCCGCGAGCCGGGCGCGGTGGGCGCCGCCCTGGAAGATGCCGGCTCCTGGTGCGGCGTCATCGTCGACGGCCGCCACGTCCACCCCGCCGCCCTGCGGATCGCCTTCCGCGCCAAGCGGCGCGATCGCTTCATGCTGGTCACCGACGCCATGCCCAGCGTCGGCATGGCCGAAAAGACCTTCACCCTGCAGGGCCGCCCGGTGCGGGTGGTCGGCGGGGTCTGCGTCGACGAGGACGGCACCCTGGCCGGCTCCGACCTCGACATGGCCACCGCGGTGCGCAACGCGGTCGGTCTGGTCGGCCGGCCCCTCGACGAAGCGGTCGCCATGGCATCGGCCCACCCCGCCGCCTTCCTCGGCCTCGAGGGCGAGCTCGGCGCCATCGCCCCCGGCCTGCGCGCCGATCTCGTCGAGGCCGATGATGACCTGAACGTCGCGCGCACCTGGATCGGCGGCGAACCCACCTGAGTCGGCTTGGGGGAACTGGAGCGGCCGGGGGGAATCGAACCCCCGACATTCAGCTTGGGAAGCTGACGTTCTACCTCTGAACTACGGCCGCGCCCGCGGCCGCGCGGGGCGGCCGGGGCGCGGAACATAGCGGCGCCGGCGCGCCGGGCCAAGGGGTGCGTTGACCTCGCCGGCCCAGGGTCGCACCATCACGCCAACCACGAATGTCAGGGAGGCCGCCATGGCCGACGGCGAAGCCCATCCGCGCGCGAAGTTCCACGCCATGGTCGACGGCACGCGGGAGGACTGGATGGCCATCGGCGCCGCCGGCATGGCCCATCGCGGCGAGCATCCCGACCGCGTGATGAACCATCTGCGGATGCTGAAGGGCGACCACGGCGGCTTCGCGGTGGACCGGCTGGAGCACTCCCTGCAGACCGCCACCCGCGCGTTCAGGGACGGCCGCGACGAGGAATATGTGGTCTGCGCGCTGATCCACGACATCGGCGACATCCTGGGCCCGGCCAACCACGCCGAGATCGGGGCCATCATCATGAAGCCCTACGTCTCCGAGCAGAACTTCTGGATGATGGACAAGCACGGCATCTTCCAGGGCTACTACTTTTTCCACCACCTGGGCCTCGACCGCGACCTGCGCGACCAGTACCGCGGCCACGAGTGGTTCGAATACACCGCCCAGTTCTGCCACCTCTACGACCAGAACAGCTTCGACCCGGCCTATGAATCCATGCCGCTGGAGGCCTTCGAGCCGATGGTCCGCCGCGTGATGGCCGCCCCGAAGCGCTCGATCTACCGACCGGCCGCGGCCTAGAACAGGATGCGAAAAAGTGGGAACTGGTTTTTCGCGCCAATCCCGCTCTAACCCCAGGAATTAGATCACGTTCATGAAATTGGATCGGGTCGATCCAATGTCATCGTGATCTAGGGGTAGGTCCCCTTCCCGACCATCTGATCCATGTCGCGCAGGGACTGGGCGCGACGCCCGGCCCCTTCGTATGCGGTGAGGCACACCCGCTGCGCCCGGCGCGCACCGATCGGCGTCACGCGCTTGCAGATCTTCTCCTGGGTGGGATCGGGCGCCTTGATCACGGTCACGGCCGGCGGAGGCGTCGACGCCTGAGGGAGCGGCGCCGGCGGCGGGGCCTCGGCGACGGCCGTCGCGGCGAGCAGCAACAGCAACGACATGGCGGCCTCCCTCCGCCGCCGAACTTGCCGCGCGGTGCGCTTGCGGTCCAGCCTATTGCAACCGCTCGACCCGGTAGCCGCGGGCCTTCAGCAACGCCGGCACGCCCTCGCGTCCGACCATGTGCAGCGCGCCCACATTGACCATCTCGACCCCGGAGCCGGTGCGCATCTCGCGGTCCAGCGTGTCGGCCCAGGCCTCGTTCCGCCGGCGGATCAGGGTGTCGTAGAGCTCGGGATTGTCGTGCTTCATGGCGCCCGCGAGCTTCGGCCCCAGCCGCGCCA
>CAMFIW010000478.1 GCA_945952355.1 uncultured Phenylobacterium sp.
CGCGCAAGCCTCGTAAGCGGAGGCCCAGGTCACGGTTTCCACCTGCGGATGAAGACAATGAGACACTGGATCACCTCCTTTCAGTTGTTTGCACAAGGACTCGAATATGGGCCTGGTTTGCGGAAGTCGCAAACAGGGCTTTGCGCGATTTCCGCCGCAACAAACACCGCAGCTTAGCGGCCGAGCCCGGGTTCGTGCCGGCTGGGCCGCCGACGCAGGTCCGCGACGGGCTTGGAGAGCTTGTCCAGCGCCTCGACCATAGCCCTATGCCCGGCCGCCACGGCAGGGTCGTAGGCCGCCCAGTCTCGGATCTCGACGCCGGTCACGTCGGGGGTCACCAGCACGTCGGTGGCCTCCCGCGAGGCGGCCAGGTCGCGGCCGGACGAGACGGTGGCCGCGCGCATCAGGAGCGAGACGATCGGCGGGCCCTTGCGCCACTGGCCGGAGAGGATCCAGCGCCAGACCGAGGCCGGGCGGGCCACGTCGTCGGCCGTGATCGAACGGCCGCGGGTGACGTCGACGCCGACGATCGGACCGAGCTGCGAGGCGCGCATGATGTCGGCCGGGAAGTTCTTCAGCACCGCCCCGTCGACCAGGACATTGTTGTCGGAGGTCGCCGGCGGAAGCACGCCGGGCAGGGAGATTGTGGCCCGCAACGCCTCGCGCAGCAGACCGCGGCGATGGACCTGATAGGCGCCGGTCGTCAGGTTCGACGAGACGCAGAAGAAGGGCAGCCACAGGTCGGCGATCTGCACCTCGCCGAAATGCTCCGCGAGGCGCTCGCGCACCTTGTCGCCCCGGGTCATGGCCAGGATCGGGAACGCGATGTCGTCAAGCGGGCTGGTGTTGACGAAGGCGTCCTTGATCCGTTCGTCCATCTCCGCGCCGTCCCAGCCCAGCGCCAACCCGGCGGCGATGATCGCGCCCATGGAGACGCCGCCCACGAAGTCGATGGGCACGCCGCGCTCGCGAAGGGCGCGGATCGCGCCGATGTGGGCGTAGGCCCGCGCGCCGCCGCCCGACAGCACCAGGCCCACCGACTGACCGGTCAGCACGCGCGCGATGCGGCGGGCGTCCTCGCCGTTCTCCCGTCGCATGTGGAACAGGCGGGCCGGTTGGGCCGCGTCCATCCAGGCCTCCGAGCCCCGGGGGGCGGCGGCGTTGCGCTTCTGGACTAGGATCAAGTCGACCAGGCGCTGGGACTGCAGAGGGTCCGCCCTGATCTTGAGGTCGTGGGGCGGGGCCGTGTCGCCGCGGCCGACCCGGAACAATCGGTCCACCTGGCGGCCGACCACCGCGCGCCAGCCAGAGTCCTCCGCCTCGGCGGCATAGAGCACGAAGTCGTAGTCGCGCTCGACATTGGAGAACCATTCGGTGGGGGCGTGCTGGGCCTCGGCGCCGATGACCGTGACCGAATAGCCGAGCCTGCCGACTTCGCGGGCGATGCGGTCGACCAGGGGGCGGATCGGGGTAGGCTCGCCGATGGTGATGAAGCCGTAGACAGACGGCTCGCCGATCGAAGCCTTGGTGGCGGCCTGGCGGCTGCGCAGAATCATCAGGCGGGCGAGTTCGGTCATCACCGCTGGATCGGCTTCGCAGGCCTCGAAGAAGACGTCGCGGGGCAGGGCGAAGATCTCGGAATCGCGCAGGGCGACGACTTGGCCCGAATGGGGCGCGCCGGAGATCAGGCTCATTTCGCCGGCCGGCTCCCCCGGGCGGATCACGCCCAGGAACTGTGGCTCCAGGCCCTCTTCGCGGCGGAAGGCCCCAAGCCGACCGGCGCGCAGGAAATAGAGCTGATCGGCCGGCTCGCCGGCATTGAAGAGGGTCGCTCCGCCCGGCAGCGAGAACCAGGCGGCCTCGCCCTGGGCGCGCTCGTCCTCGAACAGCCGGGCCAGGGCGGAATCGGTGGGGATGTCCGGGAGTGTCGCCACGAAACCGGATGCTAGCTTGCGTCGCCGCGCCCGGCTATGCCTTCGCCATGCCGCTTCTCAAGACCTCCGTCGATCCCAAGAGCGCCGGCTTCCAGGCCAACGCACAGGTCAATCTCGCCCTCGTCGCCGAACTGCGCGACCGCGCCGCCACGGCGGCCCTGGGCGGCCCAGAGGACAG
This sequence comes from uncultured Phenylobacterium sp., assembly GCA_945952355.1. Classification (GTDB taxonomy): domain Bacteria; phylum Pseudomonadota; class Alphaproteobacteria; order Caulobacterales; family Caulobacteraceae; genus Phenylobacterium. Next base: position 2,113 of record CAMFIW010000478.1, read on the forward strand.
CCGCAAACGCCATGTGAGCCGGGGCAAGCTGCTGCCGCGCGACCGGGTGATGCGCCTGCTGGATCCCGGCTCGCCGTTCCTGGAGGTGGGGGCGCTGGCCGCCAGCGGCCTCTATGGCGACGAGGCGCCCGGTGCGGGCGTGATCACCGGCGTCGGCCGGGTGTCCGGCCGCGAGGTGATGATCGTGGCCAACGACGCCACGGTGAAGGGCGGGGCCTATTTCCCGATCACCGTGAAGAAGCATCTGCGCGCCCAGGAAGTGGCGATGCAGAACCGGCTGCCCTGCGTCTATCTGGTCGACAGCGGGGGGGCGAACCTGCCGCACCAGGCCGAGGTGTTTCCCGACCGGGAGCACTTCGGGCGCATCTTTTTCAACCAGGCCCGGATGAGCGCCGAGGGCATCGCCCAGATCGCCTGCGTCATGGGCTCGTGCACCGCCGGCGGCGCCTATGTGCCGGCCATGAGCGATGAGACCGTGATCGTGCGCGGGACCGGCGAGGAGAGCCAGGGCACGATCTTCCTGGGAGGCCCGCCGCTGGTAAAGGCGGCGACCGGCGAGGTGATCAGCGCGACCGAACTGGGCGGGGCCGACACCCATGGCCGCCGCTCGGGTGTGGTCGACCATGTGGCGGTCGACGACGAGCACGCCCTGCAGATCGTCCGCTCCATCGTCGCCAACCTGAACACCCGGAAGCCCGATCAGGTGGTGCTGGCCGAGCCGCGGCCGCCGGTCTTCGACCCGGAAGAGCTCTACGGCGTCGTGCCGACCGACGTGCGCGCGCCCTATGACGTGCGCGAGGTGATCGCCCGCGTGGTCGACGGCTCTGAGTTCGACGAGTTCAAGGCGCTCTACGGCACGACCCTGGTCTGCGGCTTCGCCCACATCTGGGGCCAGCCCGTGGCGATCCTGGCCAACAACGGCGTGCTGTTCTCGGAGAGCGCGCTGAAAGGCGCCCACTTCATCGAACTCGCGTGCAAGCGCGGGATCCCGCTGGTCTTCCTGCAGAACATTTCGGGCTTCATGGTCGGCGGCAAGTACGAGGCCGGCGGCATCGCCAAGGACGGCGCCAAGCTGGTGACGGCCGTGGCCTCGGCGGAGGTTCCGAAGTTCACCGTCCTGATCGGCGGCTCGTTCGGGGCGGGCAACTACGGCATGTGCGGCCGGGCCTATTCGCCGCGCTTTCTCTGGACCTGGCCCAACAGCCGCATCAGCGTGATGGGCGGCGAGCAGGCCGCCAGCGTCCTGGCCACCGTTCATCGCGACGCTGGCAAGTGGACGCCGGCGGAGGAGGAGGCCTTCAAGGCTCCGGTGCGTCAGCGCTACGAGGACGAGGGCAATCCGTATTTCGCCACCGCGCGGCTGTGGGACGACGG
>CAMFIW010000479.1 GCA_945952355.1 uncultured Phenylobacterium sp.
GGCTGGTTGACGATGAAGGCTGGTGCTCACGCGATCCTAGATTTGGGCGCGCCGCGCCAACGAATGCTAGCGCCCAAGATGCCGAAGCCCACGAACATGAGCGCCCACGAGGCCGGCTCAGGCGCGGGGCTCATCGCCTCCGTAAAGGTCGCAGTGCCGAAGTAGCTCACCTGGTGGATTGTCCGATACGAATTCTTTTCGGGGTCGTAGACCGACTCTAGACCCCATTCGGTCCAATTGAACGGACCTGCCTGCGCCAGCAGTCCATAGAGGCCGGCATCATCGAGGACGCCCTCGTCAAAGCTTGCCAGCGCCCCCGTCCCCTTGATCTCGCGGAGATAGGTCTTTTCGAGAAACGTACCGTCACCGAGGTCAGTGCTGCTGCTGACCATGTCGTAGACGTCAAACTGATAGGACGCCGTCGCAGGCGCGTCCGCGTAGAAGTCGAACGTCTTGATTGCATAGTAAGAATAGGTGTGCGCGGCATCCAGTTCGATCAAGGCGAGAAGATCGGACGACAGCGACGACGTTCCCCCGCTGGCCGGTCCAAAACCGTACTGCCGATAGTAAGAATGATCGGGCGTGCCGGCCAGGCTGGACGTCTTTGGCGCGGACGCGATTTCCCAGGCCTCTTGGTAGGTGAAGGGCGCGAACGACCCGGCGAGCCCCACCCGACTGTCGACCGAAACGTCGAAGGCGAAAACCGCAGCCTGCGCGGCGCCGGTTACCAAAAGGCCGGCAGCACCCGCAACCATCGCCTTGAAAACACTCGTCATGTAGAACTCCCACAGCTCAGCTTACGCTACCGGGAGCGGTAAGGACCCGTCAACCACAACCGGAATGGCGCAATCTCCGACACGCCATCACGCCTCATCTCATTCGGGTGCAAGGCTCGGAAGGGCAGACGTCCAGTCGATTCCCCGACTCAAACTCGGAGATCGATCGTCCGCGACCAGTTATCTCCTCAGCAGGGGGTCCGGAGCCTCCGGATGCAGAGGTCGGTCCGCAACTCACATATCCAAGCCATTCAAAGCCTCGGCTCCAGAACTGAGCCCCGACTACGGGCCCCGTCCTTTCGAAAGCTCGACGTCACGGCTGGGCTTGGCCCGACCGTCCGGGACCTTCGCGATCGGAGATTTGCTAGAGCGTCCAGCGCATATGCATCTCCGGCACATGATCGGCGACCACGTCCAGGATAGCGGCGGCGCCTTTCGATCGGAGCCTCAGTCAGGCCGCCATCCGCGCCTTGAAGACGCCGTCGGGCAGGCGCGGGGCGCGGGAGGGGTGGACGAAGAAGTAGTCCTTCCACGGCACGCCCGGCAGGACGGTGGTGCGCTCCTCCAGCCGGTCACCGTTGAGGGCGAACATGCGGTAGCCGCGGGAGCGGAACAGCTCGACCACCTCGTCGGCCGAGCCGCCGAAGCGTTCGGCCAGCATGGCCGGGTGGATCTCGATCAGGACGTGGGGGTTGTCGCGGTCGATGACGCCGACCGCGCCCTTCAGCGCCTTCTGCTCGGCGCCCTCGATGTCCATGCGGATGAAGTCGACGCGGCCGACTCCGTGCTTGCTGCAATAGTCGTCGAGCGTGACCACAGGCGTCGGTTGCAGCTCGACGCCCGCGTCTTCGAGGTCGGGGCGAACCTTTCCCTCCGGCGGGGTCTCGGCGACGAAGGCGTAGGCGCGGCCCATGCGGCCGGAGGTCTTCTTGGGCGTGACCAGCAGGAGCTCGCCCGGCATGTCGGACACCGCGGCGTGGACGGGGGTCACCTGGCGGCCGATGCCGTGCCAGGCCAGGCAGGTCTTCAGCACCTCGAAGGTGAAGGCCGAGGGTTCGAAGGCGTAGATGCGCGCGTCCGGCGCGACCTGGGTCATGACGTAGGAATGGCGCCCGTCGCTGGCGCCCACATGCAGACACACCGGGGCGCCCGACAGCAGGTCGGCCAGATAGGGCGTCTCAGGCTCGTGCTTGGCCCATCGCATATTGCGCCGCCAAGCGCGGAAGGCGTGCCCGAGCACGCGAAGGGAGGGCATGTACAAATTCCTTTGGCGCCTAGGCATTACGCCGCGTCGCGCGTCACAGTCATCATGTAGTTGATGTCGCTGTCCGAGGAACGGACCCAGCGATCCCGGAGCGGGTCATAGGCGACCCCGAACGGCCCGTCGACCGCGAGCGGCTCGTCGGACAAAAAGCCGCGCAACTCGCCCGGCGTGAGGAACTTGTTCCAGTCGTGGGTCCCGGCGGGCACCCAGCGCAGGATGTATTCGGCCCCGACCTTGGCCAGGGCGAGCGCCTTGAGCGTGCGGTTGAGGGTGGCGACGATCATCAGCCCGCCCGGCGCCAGCAGGCGGCCGCAGGTGCGAAGATATTCGCCCGGATCGGCCACGTGCTCGATCACCTCCATGTTGAGGATGATGTCGAAGAGGGGCTCGCCGGCCGCCTCCAGGTCCTCGGCGGTGGAGGCGCGGTAGTCGATGGTCAGTCCCTGTTCGGCGGCATGGGCGCTGGCGGTGCCGATGTTCCGCTCGGAGGCGTCGACGCCGGTGACCGAGAAGCCCAGCCGGCTCATCGGCTCGCAGAGCAGGCCCCCGCCGCAGCCGATGTCCAGCAGGCGCAGCCCCTCGAACGGGCGCCGCGCCGACGGATCGCGTCCGAAGCGAGCCAGGGCCTGCTCGCGGATGAAGGCCAGGCGGATGGGGTTGAACTTGTGCAGCGGGGCGAATTTGCCCTTCGGGTCCCACCACTGGGCGGCGATCCGGGAAAATCTTTCGACTTCGGCCGGGTCGATGCTGGAAACGGCGCTCATGGGCCTTCTTTTAGCCGCACCTGCGAAGAAGGCGAAGGCCAAGCGTTGCCCCGCCCGTCCGCCCTCGCTATTAGGCGCCCTTCCCCTCCCCTCATCGAGGAGCTAGCGACCACGCCCATGTCCCGGCTGGTGATGAAATTCGGCGGCACCTCGGTGGCCGACCTGGAGCGCATCCGGCGCGTGGGCCGGCTCGTGGCGGCCGAGGTCGCGGCGGGCCACAAGGTGGCCGTGGTGGTCTCGGCCATGGCCGGCAAGACCAACGAACTGGTCGCCTGGACCGACGGCGCGGGCGGCGCGGCGCAGGGCCTGCCGGCGTCCGACGACGAGTACGACGTCGTGGTGGCTTCCGGCGAGCAGGTGACCGCCGGCCTCCTGGCCATGACCCTGCGCAACATGGGCCTGCCGGCCCGCTCCTGGATGGGCTGGCAGATTCCGATCGTCGCCGACGACGCCCACGGGCGCGCGCGCATCGACGACATTCCGCCCGAGGCGCTGGGCGCCGCCATGGACAAGGGCGAAGTGGCGGTCATCGCCGGCTTCCAGGGCGTGACCCGCGACGGGCGCATCGCCACCCTGGGCCGCGGCGGCTCGGACACCAGCGCGGTGGCGATCGCCGCCGCCGTGAAGGCGATCCGCTGCGACATCTACACCGACGTCGACGGCGTCTACACCACCGAC
>CAMFIW010000480.1 GCA_945952355.1 uncultured Phenylobacterium sp.
GGTCAGGACCAGGCCGGTGAGCGGCAGGCGCTCATGGAAAGCCGTGGCGGTGCGCACCGCGTCCTGGCCGGTCAGGCTGTCGGCGACCAGCAGGGTCTCGGATGGGGTGGAGATCTTCGCGATCTCCGCCGCCTCGGCCATCATCGCCTCGTCCAGCGTGGTGCGGCCGGCGGTGTCGAGGATCAGGATGTCGAAGCCCTGGAGCTTCGCCGCGCTCATGGCGCGCCGGGCGATGTCCGGGGCCGACTGGCCGGCGACGATCGGCAGGAAGTCGGCGTCGGCCAGCTTGGCGAGGGTCTGGAGCTGCTCCATGGCGGCCGGACGGCGGGTGTCCAGCGAGGCCAGCAGGACCTTCTTGCGGTCCTTGACCAGCTTCAGGGCCAGCTTGGCCGCCGTGGTGGTCTTGCCCGAGCCCTGCAGGCCGGCCATCAGGATCACGGTCGGCGGGTTGAGGCTGATGTTCAGCCCCTCGGCGGCCTCGCCGCCCAGCATCTCGACAAGGCCGTCATAGGTGATCTTCACCACCTGGTCGGCGGGGCGGACCGAGCGGATCACCTCCTCGCCGGACGCTTTTTCCTTCGCCTTGGCGATGAACTCGCGCACCACCGGCAAGGCGACGTCGGCCTCGAGCAGGGCCACGCGGACCTCGCGCAGCGCTTCATCGATGTCCTTGTCGGACAGCACGCCGCGACCGGATAGCCGGTCGAAGACGGAAGACAGCCGATCTGTAAGTGCGTCGAACACTCAGTTACTCCTGTGGCCCAAACGCAATCGACCCCCGTGGACGATCACGTCGACGGGGGGCCTCGCCGCCCTCGTCCCATTTCATATGGGGGTCGTGGCGGTGGAGGGCGCGATTGCTCTGCGCCGGAAGCGGCGGCTTATGCGCGCGAACGAGGGAAAGGTCAAGGAATACGGGCCTGCCCGGCCCGGAGACCCTGGCCCTCAGCCGAGATCCAACCCTCCCCGCGGGGGAGAGGCGGCCGCGAGGCGGCTCAAGCCGCCGGCGAGGCGGCGGTGAGGAACCTCGCCAGCAGGGTCCGCTGCTGGATCGACATGGCCGAGAGGATCTGGAGCAGCTCCGCGCCGGCCGGCTGAGTCTGGAAGGCGTGGACGTCGATCATCTCGCCCGCGGCGCGCGCGCTCGGCGGCAGCAGGTCGACTGGACTGAGGCTCAGCGCATCAGCGATCCGCACCAGAGTCGAGGCCGAGACGCGGTTCGTGCCGCGCTCGTATTTCTGGACCTGCTGGAAGGTGACGCCGACGGCGCGTCCCAGGGCTTCCTGGCTGAGGTTTATCGTCTTGCGGCGGGCCTTGATGCGGGCGCCGACATATAGGTCGACGGGGTCGGGGCCTTGAGGCGCGATTGTCTGATCCACGGGGCAATTCCAGTTTGCGTCAGCCCCTTTCATGCAATCGAACGTGGCGGTTTCATTTCGCGACTATTGCAGCGCTTGAGACGTTGCGGTTGCAAGCAGCCGGTCGACAAGCGTGTCGGCCACGGCCGCGTCAGGCCGCGCCCCGAAAAGCGTTCGGAAACAAAGCGGACCCAGAATGTGTTCGGTGACCCCCCAGACCGCCGGCGGCGCTTCGCCCCGGGCGGCCGCCCGCTCCAGCTGGGCGCGAATCTGGTCGATGCGCGGGTTGGCCCCGGCCAGCCGCCCCGCCGCCGGCCCGCGTGGTCCCGTCGGAGCCGTCGCCACCAGCACGCGAAACAGCATGGAGCCGTCGGGCGTCGTCAGATTCTCGGCGACGGTTCGCGACCAGGTGCGCAGGTCGCCGTCCAAAGATCCGGAGTCGGGCAGCGGGCTGTCCTGGGCCAGACGTTCCAGCGCACCTCCAGCTGCAGGGCGCCGACATCGCCCCAGCGCTGGTAGAGGCTGGTGGCGGCGACCGCGAAGTGGTCGTTCATCCGCGGCATGTACGCCTTCGGCGCGCCGACGCCGCAGGCCTATCTGAAGGCGGCGCTGGCCTACAATCCAAAGGACGGGATCGCCGAGAAGGTCCGCTGCCCGACCCTGGTCTGCGAGGCGGAGGACGACCTCTTCTTCGAGGGCCAGCCCCAGACGCTCTACGACCACCTGATCGGCCCGAAGACGCTGATGACGTTCACCTCGGCCGAGGGCGCCGGATCGCATTGCCGGGTGGGGGCCGGCCGGCTGGCCTTCGGGCGGATCGTCGACTGGCTGGACGACACGTTGAAGGCCTAGGGTAGAGGTCCGAAAACCGCGAGCATCGGGATCGCGCGCGCCTATATTCACAAGGCCATGACCCAAGCCTTCCACATCTTCGAGACCGTCATCGGGTCGGCCGGGCTCGCCTGGGGCGAACACGGGCTGATCGGGGCGCATCTGCCGGAGCGCGATCCGGAGAACGTCCGCAAGCGGATGCGCCAGCGCTTCCCCGGCATCGAGGAGGCGCCGGCCGCCCCGGTCCCGATCGCGGCGGCGGAGGCCAGTATCCGCCGGCTGCTGGAGGGCGAGAAACCGGACCTGCTGGAGGTCGAGATCGACGAGAGCCGGGTGCCGGAATTCAACCGCCGCGTCTACGAGATCGCCCGCGCGGTGCCGCCCGGCCAGACCATCACCTATGGCGAGATCGCCCAGAAGCTGGGCGACAAGCTGCTCGCCCGCGACGTCGGCGCGGCGATGGGCGCGAACCCCTGGCCGATCGTGGTGCCCTGCCATCGCGTGACGGCGGCCGGCGGCAAGCTCGGCGGCTTCTCCGCGCGCGGCGGCCAACAGACCAAGCTGAAGCTGCTCGCCATCGAAGGCGCCCCCGCGGCCGCCCAGGGCGACCTGTTCGGGTAGGACCGCCCCACGAGTATCATCCCGGTTTCCGCGTCAGCGGAAGACCGGGACCCATAGACACCGATCTGTCCTGAGAATCCCACGCGTATGGGTCCCGGACAAGCCGCTCGCGCGGCTTTCCGGGATGACACCTTGTGGTGTTGAGAGCCGCCTACGTCGTCGGGAAGCCCTTATCGCGCAGATAGGCCTTCACGTCCGGGTCGCGGCCGCGGAAGGCGCGGTACTGGTCGGCGGGGTCCACCGTGTTGCCGCGGCTCATGATCTTGTCGTGCAGGCGCTTGGCGACGGCCTTGTCGTAGGGGCCGCCAGCTTCCTCGAACGCCTCGAAGGCGTCATGGTCCAGCACTTCCGACCAAAGGTAGGAATAGTAGCCCGCCGAATAGCCGTCGCCGGCGAAGATGTGCTGGAACTGCGGGGTGCGGTGGCGCATCGGCAGTTCGTGGGGCATGTCCAGCTTGGCGAGTTCGTCCTTCTCGAACTTGCGCGGGTCGATGTCGGCGTCACCGGCCAGGTGCAGCTTCATGTCGATCAGGGCCGAGGCGAGGTACTCGGTGACGTCGAAGCCCTTCCGGAAGGTGTGGGTCTTGTTGATCTTGGCCACCAGCTCGGGCGGGATCGGCTCTGTCTCTTATACACATCTCCGAGCCCACGAGACTAGGCATGATCTCG
>CAMFIW010000481.1 GCA_945952355.1 uncultured Phenylobacterium sp.
GCTTGCGGGCCAAGGGGATCACCCGCCTGGGCCGGCTGGTGCTCAAGGAGGAGATCGGCGAGAACCCCGATCCGGCGCTGATCGCCCAGGCCCTGGCCGATCGGGTCCGCGATGAAGGGCCAGGGCTGCTGCCCTGGTCGGACGCCACGACCCATCTGCGCGAGCGCCTCGCATTCCTGCGCGGCCTCGGGGAGACCGACTGGCCGGACCTTTCGGACGCGGCCCTGGTCGGCGCCCTCGACGTGTGGCTGGTCCCGCTGTTGCCGGGGTTGCGCTCGTTGTCGGCGCTGAGGCCCGACGCCCTGGATGGGGCGGTGCGATCCCTGATCCCCTGGGATCGCCAGCGGGCGCTGGACGCGGCTCTGCCGGCCCGCTGGACCGCGCCGACCGGCAACAGCTTCGCGATCGACTACGCCGCCGAGGCCGGACCTCGGGTGGATGTGCGCGTACAGGAGGTGTTCGGCCTGGCCGAGCACCCGACCATCGCCAACGGCAAGGTGGCGCTGACGCTCTCCCTGCTGTCGCCGGCCCACAGGCCGATCCAGACGACAAAGGACCTTCCGGGGTTCTGGAAGGGCTCGTGGAGGGACGTGCGGTCCGACATGCGCGGCCGCTATCCCAAGCATGCCTGGCCGGAGGACCCGGCCAGCGCGGCGCCGACGGCGCGGGCCAAGCCGCGCGGAACCTAGGCGGTCGCGGCGTAGATCATGATCCCGGTCGCCACCGACAGGTTCAGGCTGTCGGCGCGGCCGCGCATGGGGATCTTGACGTTCACGTCGCAGAGGGCGGCGAGGTCGGGCGTCAGGCCCTGCTGCTCGTTGCCCATCAGGATCAGGGCCGGCTTGGCGTAGTTGGCCTTGGAGTGCTCGGCCGTGGCGGTCAGCAAGGTGCCGACGACCGAGCCCGGCCAGCCCGAGCGCCAGGCGGCGAATTCGGCCTCGGTCGCCTTGACGATCGGCACGGCGAAGATCGAGCCCATGGTCGCCCGCACCGCTTCGACCGAATAGGGGTCGCAACAGTCGCCGACCAGGATCACCGCCCCGCAGCCGGCCGCGTCGGCGGTGCGGATGATGGTGCCGAGATTGCCCGGATCGCGCACCCGATGCAGGCCGACGAAGACCGGCGCCTTTTGGAACTCCAGCGAAGACAAGGGCGTGAAGGCTTGGGCGAAGACGCCGACCACGGCTTGCGGGTTGTCGCGCCGCGAGACCTTGGCGAGGATGTCCTGGGTGACTTCAATCACCTCGCCCCGGGCTTTCCCAGTGGCCGCTACCGCCTGGCGCAGCAGGGGATGGCCCTCGGCCTCCTTGCCGTACATCAGGATGCGGGGCGCATGCCCGGTTTCCACCGCCTCGGTGACGATCTTCAGGCCCTCGGCGACGAACAGGCCGCTCTCATCGCGCTCCTTGCGCAGATGCAGGGCGCGGACCGCCTTGACCGTCGGATTGGTCAGCGAGGTGACGGCGCGACCGCTCATGAAGCCCACCGCGCGAAGAAGCTCATGCCGATCTCGCGGGTCTTGTCCTCCTGGACGAGGGCCAGTTCGCCCCATTCGATCTCGCCGCCGCGAGCCGACAGTTTTTCGGACAACAACCCGGCTAGGGCCGCGCCGGAAATCCGCTCGGCATAGGCGTTGAGCAGTAGGAAGGACGCGTTTTCGGAGAGCAGTTCGGCGCAGAGACCGGCCAATTCCGGCAGGTTCTCGAACAGTTTCCAGATTTCGCCGTCCGGTCCGCGACCATATTTCGGCGGATCGAGGATGATCCCCTCGTATTTCGAGCCGCGGCGGACCTCGCGCTGGACGTAGCGGCGGGCGTCCTCGCAGATCCAGCGGATCGGCCGATCCTCCATCTTGGACAGCGCCGCGTTCTCCCGCGCCCAGCCGATGGCCTTCTTCGAGGCGTCCACATGGGTCACCGCCGCGCCGGCGGCGGCGCAGACCAGGCTGGCGACGCCGGTATAGCCGAACAGGTTCAGCACCTTGGGCTGGTTTCCTGCCTTGCGGATCCGCTGGTCGAGCCAGGCCCAGTTGGCGGCCTGTTCGGGAAAGAAGGCCAGATGCCGGAAGGCGGTGAAGCGGCCGTTGTACTTCACCTGGCCCCAGCCCATCGGCCAGGTTTCGCGAGGCTTGCCCTTGTAGCGCCAGCGGCCCGCGTCCTCCTCGTCGGAGGGATCGAAAACGGCGTCGGCCTTGGCCCAGACGGTCGGATCGAGCTTGGGCGACCACAGGCACTGGGGCTCCGGCCGAACGACGGAGTAAGGGCCGTACCGTTCCAGCTTCTTGCCGTCGCCGCTGTCCAGCAGGGCGTAGTCCGCCCAGCCGGTGGTGCGCATGACGCTCGGCTTGTCGGACACGGCGGGAAGTAGCTTGGTCATCGCCTCGCCTTAGCCGGTTCGACGCGGCGGCGACAAGCGCACTTCAGGCGTGAACCCGAACCGGGATGCCGTCATAGCCCTTGATGAAGCTTGAGTTCAGCCGGCTCGGCGGGCCCACGACCTCCAGGCGGCTGAAGCGCTTGAGGATCTCTTCCCAGACGACCTTCAACTGCATCTCGGCCAGGCGGTTGCCCAGGCAGCGGTGGATTCCGAAGCCGAAGGCGACATGCTGGCGCGGCCGCTCGCGGTCGATCACGAAGCGGAACGGGTCATCGATCACGGTCTCGTCGCGATTGCCCGAGACGTACCACATGACCACCTTGTCGCCCTTCTTGATCGCCTTGCCGCCGAGCTCGACATCGCGGGTGGCCGTGCGGCGCATGTGGGCGACCGGGCTCTGCCAGCGGATGATCTCCGGCACGGCGGAGTCCAGCAGGGCCGGCTCGGCGCGGAGCCGGTCATAGGCTTCGGGAAAGTCCTGGAACGCCATAAGGGCGCCGGACATCGAATGGCGCGTCGTGTCGCTGCCGGCCACGGTCAGCAGCACCACATTGCCCATATAGCCGTAGGGCTGGCCTTCCTTGCGGGTCACCGCGTCGCCGGCCAGCATGGACAGCAGGTTCGGCTGCTCGCCGGCGTCCTTGCGCTCTTCCCACAGGCCCACGAACCGCTCGAAATACGGCATGATCGCCGCCTGCCGGTCAGCCTCGGTCTTGAAGATCGAGTTCGGCCCCGCTGGTGTCAGGATGACGTCCGACGCCTGCGGCAGGAGCCGGCGCTCCTCGAACGGGAAGTCGAACAGGGAGGCCAGCATCTGGCTGGTCAGCTCGATGGAGACCTTGTCGACGAAATCGAAGGTCTCGCCCACCGGCAGCTCGTCAAGGATCTTGGCCGCGCGCTCGCGGATCAACGGCTCAAGATTGGCCATGTTGCCTGAGCTGAACATCGGGGCGACCACCCGGCGCTGGGCGTCGTGATCCGGCGGGTCGATGGCGATGAAGCTGGAGGTGGCGTGCGGCTCGAAGCCGTCGCTCACCATGATGCCGCCCAGCTCCGACTCCGACGAGAACGCCTCGTGGTTGGAGTCCACGGCGACGATG
>CAMFIW010000482.1 GCA_945952355.1 uncultured Phenylobacterium sp.
GCCTGGACGGCCGCTGGCGCGTCGTGCTCGCGTCGGACGCGGCGCCGATCGATTTCGTGCGGGTGCTGCTCTTCCAGGACTTCCGGCAACTCGTAGACGCCAAGCAACTGGACGAGCTGCCCGTCCCGCCGCCCTCCGAACCGGTGGCGCCCACCCTCGGTGTGGTCGGGCCGACCTCGGCGCCTGCGGCCAGGCCGGCGGATCTCAAACCCACCATCGGCGCCCCGGCGTCGGCCACCGCCCCGATCCCAAGGCCCGCGGCGCCGACGGCGCCGTCCGCGAAACCGCCCGGCGGTTCCGCGCCAAAGCCCGCCGCCTCGACGCCGAGCCGCACCGCGCCTCCGACGACGCCAGCCGCTAGGCCGGCTACGGCGGCTCCCGCGAAGCCCGCGCCCAAGCCTCCGGCGCCGAAGCCCGCCGTCGACCCCGTGGCGGAGATTCCACATTGAGTTTCGAGGCCGCCCGTCCACTCGCGCCCTGGCGCTGGATCGGGGGACCGATGCTGACGGCCTTGCTCGGCAACCTGCTGCTGCTGATGCCTTTCAGGGTCTTCGGCCTGCAACTGCCCGAGCCGGTCTTCGCCATGGTCCCCGCCTTCGCCTGGGCCGTCATCCGGCCCTCGATCCTGGCGCCGTTCGCCCTGCTGATCATGGGCGTGGTCATGGACATCATGTGGGGCTCGGCGATCGGCCTGTGGTCGTTGGCCCTGTTGTTGGCCTACGGGGCGGTGCTTTCGGCGCGCAGCATCCTGGCCGGCCAGAGCCGGCTGGTGATGTGGGTGTGGTACGCCGTCGCCTGCGGCATCGCGGAGGGGGCGGGCTATCTGTTCGTCCAGCTCGATTCCCAGTCCACGCCAAGTCCATGGGCGGTCGGCTGGCAACTCCTCGCCACAATCCTGCTCTATCCGTTCGCGGACCGATTGATCGACCGGTTCGAGGATGCGGACGTGCGGTTCCGGTAGGGGCGACATGGCCGAGCCATCCATTTTCTTCTCGGAGGTCAACGAGCGGCAGGGAACCTTCCACCGCCGCACCTTCCTGTTCGGCGGACTGGCGGGCGTGGGGATGCTGGCGCTCGGGGCGCAATTGGCGCGCCTCCAACTCGTTGAGACATCGCGCTACGAGAAACTGTCGGCCTCCAATCAGTTCAATTTTCGGCTCGTGCCGCCGCCACGTGGCCTGATCGTCGACCGAAACGGCGCCGTGCTGGCGACCAATCGCCCCAACTTCCGCCTCATGGTGGCGCGCGAGGACGACACTAAGCCGGTGGAACTGATCAAGGCGGTCGCGGAGTTCGTGCCTCTCGACGAGAACCGCCAGGCTCGGCTGACCCGGGACCTCGCCGCTTCGCCGAAGCGCTCGCCGATCTCGGTGATGGAGGACATGACTTGGGAGCAGTTCTCGGCGATCAATGTCCGCGCGCCGGAACTGCCTGGCGTGACCGCCGACATGGGCGAGGTGCGGGTCTATCCGCAGGGCGGCGCCTTCACGCACGTGATCGGCTATGTGGCCAAGGTCAACAAGGACGACCTGACTCCTAGCGGGCCCAATTCTGAAGCCATCATGCTGCATCCTGGCTTCAGGATCGGGCGTCAGGGCGTTGAAAAATCATTCGATCTCGACCTGCGTGGGAGGCCTGGCGCCCAGAAGGTCGAGGTTGACGCCAAGGGCCGCGAGGTCCGCGCCGCGCCGGGCGGCGACATTCCCGCCGTCCCGGGCAAGGAGATCCAGCTCACCCTCGATTCCGATATCCAGACGCGCGCCATGGAGGTGTTCGGCGAGGAGAGCGGCGCGGCGGTGATGATGGACTGTCGCAGCGGCGACATCCTGTGCCTGTTCTCGGCGCCCAGCTTCGACGCCAACCGCTTCGTGCGGGGCCTGACCGGGCCGGAGTACCGGGCCCTGGCTCAGTACGAACGCAAGCCGCTGTTCAACAAGGCGCTCACGGCCACCTATCCGCCGGGATCGACCTTCAAGACCATGGTCGCGCTCGCGGCGCTCGAAGCCGGAGTCGATCCCAACCGCACCTATGTCTGCAATGGCGTGTGGTTCTTCGGCCGGGCCTTCCACTGCGACAAGCATCACGGCGTGCAGAACATGCACACGGCGATCGCCACATCCTGCGACATCTTCTTCTACCAGACGGCGCTCGCCATCGGTCCGGATCGCATCGCCGACGTCGCGCGCAAGTTCGGTCTCGGCCAGATCTTCGACATCGGCATTCCCGGCCAGAAGCCGGGCCTGGTGCCGGACACCGCCTACAAGCGCCGGGCGTTCAAGAAGGACCCCGTCTGGCATCCGGGCGAGACGCCCAGCATGGGCATCGGCCAGGGCTATACGAACCTCAATCCGCTGCAGCTCTGCGTCATGGTCTCGCGCCTCGCCAACGGCAGCAAGGCGCTGCACCCGCGGCTGATCAAGTCGGTAGGCGGCGTGCAGCAGCCGCCCGGCGACGCCGCCGACGACCTGCCGTTCGCCAAGGAGCACATCGATTTCGTGCGCAGCGCCATGGCCGCGGTGACCGAAGGCGGCGGGACGGCCGCGGCCGCGGCCCAGCTCGGGTTGGGCGACATCAAGATGGCGGGCAAGACCGGGACCGCCCAGTCGCACACCTATTCCGGCGGGCAGGGCCAGCACGGGGCTGTCGGCGCCTGGGCGACCCGCGACCACGCCTGGTTCGTGGCGTTCGCTCCCTATGACGATCCGCGCTATGCGATGAGCGTCCTGGTCGAGCATGGGGGATTCGGCGCCGAGGCCGCCGCCCCCAAGGCGCGCGAAATCATGCGCGTGGCGCTGCTGAAGGATCCTGACGTTCGGGCGCGTATCGAAAAGCCCACTCCCATGCCCGACATCCCCGATGTCAGGGCCGACGGCGCCGCGCCCCTGGACGACGCCAATCCGAGCCCGCCCCCCACGACCGGAACGCCCGTCACATGACCGTCAGCGCCCTGACCCGCCCCGGCGAACGCGACCGCCTCGTCGTCAAGCTGAGCGAGATCGACTGGCTTTTCTGCCTGGCGCTCACCCTAATCGCGGGCGCTGGCGCCCTGATGATGTTCTCGATCGCCGGGTCGAACTGGCAGCCCTGGGCGGCCAACCACCTGATCAAGTTCACGATCTTCTTCGTCATGATGATCGCGCTGGCCATGGTCGACCTGCGGGTCTGGTTCGCCCTGGCCTATCCGATCTACATCGTCGGCTTCGTATTGCTGCTCGCCGTGGCGGTCGTGGGCGACGTACGCCTTGGCGCGCGCCGCTGGCTCGACCTGGGACCGCTCGGGAGCTTCCAGCCCTCCGAGATCATGAAGATCGGCCTGGTCCTGGCGCTGGGCCGCTTCTACCACGGCATCTCCGCCGACCGCGCCCGGCTGTCGTGGTGGCTGCTCATCCCCGCCGTGCTGATCGGCGCGCCGGTGGCGCTGGTCGCTCACCAGCCGGACCTCGGGACCGCGATCCTGCTTAGCCTCACTG
>CAMFIW010000483.1 GCA_945952355.1 uncultured Phenylobacterium sp.
GAGTTCGGCTGTCCCTGCGGACGTTCCGACGCCCTGCTGGACATCGGCATCGATTTCGGCTGGTGCCAGACCCGCTTCCGCCTGCTGCCCAAGCCCAAGGCCCAAGCCCGGACGCGCCGCGTCTCGGTCCCCGGGGAAGTCGAGCCGGTGGGCTGATCCCCGCGACGGGCGGTTCGGCCGAACCCGCGCACCCCGAGGTCCGACCGAACGCGACGCCCCTGCGCGGCGGCGACCGGCGCACCGGTCCGCGGCCCCGGACGGATCCCCGGAAAGTCACGCGACCCCCTACGATCGTATGAGGCGTGCGGCGGATCGAGCGCCTTTACTGGCGCCCGCCGCGACCGGCGTCTCCGGGGCGGCCATCAAATGGGGCGGGTCGCACACGCGCCCCGAGCGCTGGGTGAAGCTCTAGGGGAGTTCGACATGAGTGCAGTAAGCAGCCTTCAAGCCATGGCCATTTGCGGCGCCGCGATACTGGGCCTGGCTACGGCCAGCCCTTCGCACGCGGGGGCGGTGATCAGTTTCGAGGAACAGGCCGCCGGGGTCGTCGCGACCGGATCAGGCTCGCTCGACCTGGCGGACCTGACGGAGAGCTTCGCCGGGTTCGACGGGTTCACGGCGGAGAGCGGCGCGAACGGCTACGCCGTGCTGGGGCCGGTGCCCACGTCCTTCGATTCCGTCACCTTTCTGACCGGCGCCACCGGCCCGGCGAGTTTCGGCACGGGCGGCTATGCCACCGCGACGACGGGGAGCGGCGACCGGTTCGGCGTCGACGCCGCCAGCTATCATGGGGCGGGTACGGCCCGTATCTGGATCGGGGCGACCTACAAGTCGGGATCGGCGCTGTCCTCGACCGACACCTGGGCGGGCGCGACCTTCGCGAGCCTCGGCCTGACCCCGGGCGTCTACACCTATAGCTGGGGCGAGGGGGCGGACGCCGACACCCTGCAGGTTCGCATCGGTTCGCCGATCGGCGGCGGCGGCGGCGGCGGCGTGCCCGAGCCGGCGATCTGGAGCATGATGCTGCTGGGCTTCGCGGTGGTCGGCGCGACCGCCCGGCGCCGCGGGCAGCCGGCGCACGGCCTATTCTGAGACCCGCCGGTCGCCGAGCCTAGGAGACCGCCTTCGACGCGGACCGGCGAACGAAGGGCGACTTCATCTCGACCAGCAGGCGGACGACCTCCGCCTGCCGGCGAACGCCGGACTTGTCGAATATGCTGGTCACATGAGACCGCGCGGTCGACGCCGAGATCCCCAGGAGCTCGGCGGTCATCGGCACGCTGCCGACCTCGACCAGGGTCTGGAGAACGCGCACCTCCTGGGGCGTGAGGCCGAAGCGTTCGGCGAAGGCCGCGACCGCCAGGACGTCGTTCGCCTCCCGGCGACTGAGGAACAGGACGTGGGCCGCCTCGCCGTCGGCCCCGACCGCCTTGCGGCGCGCCGCATTGAGCGGCAGCAGGTGCAGGACGAACTGGTCCTCCCCCTCGTGGATCGGGATCGTGAGGCCGCGATCGCCCGCCCCCTCGCCGTCCGCCTGGGCCTGGACGATGGCGGCGCGCAACAGGCGATCCGCCGGGCCGCTGGCCAGGACGATCCGCGTGGCCGCGGCGCGCAGGGGCGCCCCCTTGGCGAGGATCGCCCGGCCGGCCGCATTGGCGTGGATGAGGCCGCCCCTGGCGTTCAGGAGCATCATGCCGGCGGCGAGCGAATCCAGCACGGCCGACAGTTCGGTGGCCCGATCCTGGGCCTCGCGCAGCACGCGGCCGATGATGAGGGCGCGTCGGATATGAGGATAGATCAGCCTCAGGCTGTCGATGGTGGTCTGGTCGATCAGGCCCTGCTGTTCGGTCCGGACGTTGGCCAGGGTGGTGATATTGCTGAGCGATTTCTCGATGACGACCACCGAGGCGTCGATGAGCGACTGCGGCTTCAGCCAGCCCTTGTAGAATTCCGTCTCGAACACGGCGGCATAGTCCGGCCTCATGGAAACGGCGGTGATCTCGCCCTGCTCCATCTGAGCGACATCGGCGACGTAGGGATTGAGCGCGGCGTACTTGTCGATGGACTGCTGGATCCAATAGGGATCGTAGCCGACCGACAGCTGCCAGGGCGGCGTCAGGTCGTGCAGATCGTAGGACCAGAGCGCAGCGGTCTGAGTGTTGAGAAACCGCCGCAACCGGTCGAGGACGGCGGCCCAGGCGTCGGGATCGATCGCGGCGTCGTAGATGTGTTCGATGAGGGCGGAGAACTCCGCCACCCTGTCTTGGCCAAGATCAGACATCATCCATGCTCGGCAGGGTCTTGGGGCCTGCTCGGCCACGCGCGCCGAGGACCGGGGGATGCTACACGCCCGTCATCCGCGCATGATTTCGGTTTCCCAATGTAGGGGCGTGGCGAGCTAGGCCGGCCGCATGCGCCGGCGGCGCGGCCAGCGCAGCTTGACCATCCAGTAGACGAGGCCCGCCACGACCAGAAGCGGCGGGATGGCGACCAGCAGGGTGCCGCGCACCGGCTCGGGCAGGAACTTCTGCTGGCCGACGAAGAAAGACATGGTGGCGACGCCCATGGCGAGGCTCATCCGCCAAAGGTGCCGCGCGACGCGCGCCGGGCCCGCGACCCCTCCGGCGCGGATCGTCGCGATGTCGCCGCCCGCCGCCAGGGCGGCCAGGCCGGCGAACACATAGATCGCGATCCCGGGCGGCTGGCCCCCGGCGAGCTGGTGGATCGCGAAGGCGAGCCCCTCCAGCGCCAGCCCTGCGGCGACCAGGGCGGCGGTCGGCTCGAACCGGCCGATCTCGTTCTGCCCGCGCCGCACCGCGACCCAGGATGTGATCACCAGGTAGAAGGTGAAGATCGCCGCCGTGGTGTTGGTCCACTGTTCCTGCGGCATCATGGGCGAGACGATCGCCGCCACGCCCGACATGGTCAGCATGGCCACCACGAACAAGGTCCCGGCGATGCGGTGGGTGCGGCCGCCCTTGGGCGCGACCATGGCGACGGCGCCGGAGACGATGCCGGCGGTCCCGCCTCCGATGTGCAGGACCAGGGCGGCGCCGGCGGCCAGGCGGACGACGAGCGGGGCGTCGGGCGCGACGGGCAGGATCATGGCGGCCCCTCCCCTCAGAGCTTGCCGAGGATCGGCGCGAAGAAGCCGAACCAGGTTCCGACGACGCCGACGCCCATCAGCAGGGTGAGGATCGAGAGACCGCCCGCCATCGCGTATCGGGCGCCGTCGCCGCCACGTTCCCCGGCGCGGAAATAGAGCTCCAGAACCGCCAGAGGCAGCAGGTAGGAGCCGAAGCTCCACAGGTTGTAGAAGATCGTCATCCAGCCGTGCGGTGCGTCGATCAGCTTGAACAGGATGCCGACCGGCGCGAAGCCGACCCGCATGAACCAGACCGCGTTGGCGGCCAGGAAGGCCCGCAGGGCCCAGCGGCGGTGGCTGGCGAAATCCCGCTTCAGCGC
>CAMFIW010000484.1 GCA_945952355.1 uncultured Phenylobacterium sp.
ATCCTGGGCTTCGGCCTGACCGGTCTGATGTTCCGGGCCCGGCGTCCCGCCGTGGCGCGGATCACCGCCTAGGCCTTGGCGCGCCGGGGCCTTTCCGCCCACGGCGCGTCGACCTGATCCACCACGGAGAGGATCGTGGCGGGCGTTGGACGACGCAACAGCGCTTCGAACATGCCCTTCAAATCGGCCTCGAGCGCCGCGCAGCGCTCGAGTTTGCGTTTGTCTTGAGCCATGGAGCCCCCCCCGATGGCGCGAGCATGCGACCCTAGAGGCCCCGCCGTCGGTCTGACAGACGACACAGGGCCACACGGCCCTCAGCATGGCGGGGTCATTTCTCCGGTGGATAGATCACCGGCAAGACCAGCGCCGAAGGCCGGGCCGCGTCCATGTAGACGCTGTTCGTCGCGACGCGCGGCTTCAACTCGTGGCGGCCGGCCGCCTCGCCAGTGTTCGGGTTGATCTCGAAACGCGGGCTGTTGGACGAGGTGACGTGCAGGGCGATGCGATGTCCCTTCTCGAAGGTGATCGCCGTGGACCACATGTCGATGATCAGTTCCTCCGGCGCGCCCGGCGTCATCATCTTCACGTCGTCGGCCATGCGGCCATCGCGATAGCGCGCGCGGATCGGCGCATCGAGCACGAGGGCCTCGTAGCCGTCGGGATAGACATCGACGAGCTTGGCCATGAAGTCGGTGTCCAGCCCGTCCGTCGCACCATAGAGCTCGACCTTCACCGGCCCGGCGATGACGACGTCCTTGTCGAGCGCCGGCGTCTGGAAACGGAGATAGTCCTGGCGCGGGGCGATCGCCCGCTGGTCCATGGGACCCCGCTCGAAGGTCAGGTTGGCGCCGCCGACGGTGGGAACCGGATTGGCCGGGTCGAACCGGTAGGTCGCCTTGGCCTCCGAAGCGGTCGGCGGCCTGGTCGACAGGCTCTTGTCGGGGGCCAGGTAGTAGCGGACCTCGCGGTTCGCCGGCGGCCAGTTGGCCGAGGTCAGGACCCGGTTCTTCGCCGAATAGGCGCCCTTCTGGGCCGAAGCCATCATGAAATAGGTGACCGGCGGCTCGTCCATGATGCCGTTGTCGACGCCCTTCAGCCAATAGTCGAACCAGCGGATCTCCTGATCGCCGGCCAGAGTACCGCGATCCATGCCCGGATAGGCCAGGCCGCCCGACAGGTCGCCGTGGCCGAACGGCCCCATCAGCAGCTTCTGATTGCCGCGCGCGCCCTTGGCCCCGCGGTTCTGCAGGTACTCGAAGTTGGAGATGTTGCCGTGATCGAAGATGTCGTACCAGCCGCCGACATTGTAGATCGGAATCCTGATGTACTTGCGGTTGGTGCTCATCGCCGCGCGGTTCCAGAACACGTCGTCGACCGCCCTGACCCGCTGGGCGTTCAGCTTGTCCTCGGCGACGCCCTGGTCCTTGTTCCAGCCCAGCACGTCCTTCTCCTTGAGGACCCCGCCCATATAGCTGTTGGCCAGTAGATCGTAGGGCGCGACCACCACATACGCCGCCTTCAGGTGCGGCGGCGCGGCCATGGCCGCCTCATTGGCGGTGATGCCGAGCGCCGAGCCGCCGGTCATCCCGACGACCCCATTGCTCCAGGCCTGGCTGGCGGCCCATTCGACGGTGTCGTAGCCGTCCTCGATATCGTTCTCGAAGGCCTGGTAGAATCCCTGCGAATGCCCCTTGCCGCGGACGTCCTGCACCACGTAGGCGTAGCCTGCCGCCACGTAGCGCCGCGCCAGCGCCGCCAGGCGCTTGGCGTCCTCCGGGTGGTCGGGCCGTCCGTCCTTCAGATAGGGCGTGCGGCTGAGAATCACCGGCCAGGGCCCCTTGCCGGGCGGGGTGAAGACATTGGCCGCCAGGCGGGTCCCGTCCCGCATCGCCGCGAACTCCTCATGTGCGACCGGCGCGGCTGGCGCCGCGTCCTGCGCCCAGGCCAGACCCGCCGCGCTCAGGGCGAGCGCCGAAGCCAGCAGAATTCGCCGAATGGTGCGCATCTCAACATCCCCCAGCAGGCGGCTCGCCGAGCCCCCGCGAATATGCCTTTGTTTCTATCGTCGTCGCCGCGCCGGAAATCACCGGGCGCGGGGCAGTCTAGGGGCAGGCGCGGCCCTGAAAAAGCCCGCGCGAGGGAAGACGCCGATGATCCAGGCCCTGGTCGCCGCAATCGCCGCCACGATGCTCGCGCTGCCGGTCGCCAAGGCGCCCCCCTCGCCCGCGCCAACCTATGGTCCGGCGCGCGCCGTCGCCGGCGGCGAGGCCCTTCCGTTCAGCCTGCCCACCGCCCAAGGCCGCCAGGTCACCGGTGAGATCTACCGCGCGGGAGGCCGCCGGGCCCATCCGGTCGTGCTGTTCGTACACTGGCTCGGGGACCCGCCGAGCACCAACCACACGGAATTCGAAGCCGACGCCGAGGCCCTGGCCGGCCAAGGGATATCCTCCCTCCTGGTCGACGCCATGTGGTCCAGGCCAGGTTGGGTCGGAACCGTGGGCAAGGACCCCGCGGCAGACGCCGCCGCGACGCGCAACCAAGTCGCGGACCTGCGCGCTGCGCTGGACCTGTTGCTGGCGCAGCCGCGGGCGGACCGGCGGCGCGTGGCGGTGGTCGCGCACGACTTCGGCGCCATGGTCGCCGCCCTCATGGCGGCAGAGGATGGGCGCGCCCAGACCTATGTTCTGATCGCCGGCAATTCCGACCTGGCCGAGTGGTACACCTATGGCAAGGCCGTGCCGCCAGGCTACGCCAAGGACCTCGGAATCGACGTCACGGCGGCCCTGAAGACGGCCCAGCCCCGCGCCGTTCTGTTCCAGTTCGCCCGCCGCGACCGCTATATTCCGACGGACCGGGCCCGCGCCTTCGCCGCGGCGTCGCCGGTTCCCCCGACCGTGCTCGTCTATGACGACGACCACCGCCTGGGCCTGCCCCAGGCGTTTCAGGATCGCCAGGCGTGGCTCTTGAAGCAGCTCAAGTGACGCGCGGCGATGTTTCCGTCGACAGGCGGCGCGGCGAATGCGACGCCTAGGTTACGTCGTCCGCGAGTCCTCCAGAAACGTGCGCCTTCCCAGCCTTATCGCCGTCGTCGGCCTCTCCGCCCTGATCGGCGCCTGCCAGGCCAAGGTCACACGCCCGGCCTGCCCCGCTGGCCAGGTCTGCCTCGAATACGGCAACAATTCCGAGGCCCTGACGCTCGATCCTCAGAAGTCCAACCTGATCGACGAGTTCTCGATTATCGGCGATCTGATCATGGGCCTGACCACCGACGCCCCGGACGGAAGCCCGGCGCCGGGCATGGCGACATCCTGGGAGACCAGCCCCGACGGCCTCACCTGGACGTTCCATCTTCGCGACGCCAAGTGGTCGGACGGCGAGCCTGTGACGGCCGATGACTTCGTCTATGCCCTGTCTCTTATACACATCTCCGAGCCCACGAGACTAGGCATGATCT
>CAMFIW010000485.1 GCA_945952355.1 uncultured Phenylobacterium sp.
CTTCAGCAGATTGACGAACCCCCGCTGCTCGCTGCGTTCGCTCTGGGTGGTGAAGCCGTTGATGACCAGCATGGGCGCGTCGCCGCCGAGCGCCCGATCGATCAGATCGCCGCCGTCGAGATTGAGGCCGGTGCGAGTCTGGATCTTCAGGGCGATGCTTTTCGTCGCCTCAAAGATGGCGTGGAAATAGTCGTCGACCAGAAATTCCTCCTGGCAGCAGGCCAGCACGTCGGGATGAATGTTGCGGGCGACCATGTCGGTGCGCAGGTCCCGTGCCCGCCGGGCGGCCTGGGACAGGGTGGCCACCGC
The DNA here is from genome assembly GCA_945952355.1 of uncultured Phenylobacterium sp. GTDB lineage: Bacteria > Pseudomonadota > Alphaproteobacteria > Caulobacterales > Caulobacteraceae > Phenylobacterium. The sequence continues at coordinate 310 of CAMFIW010000485.1, forward strand.
CTGGGCGGTGACCAGCTTGCCGCCTTCGTCCACCGCGAGGCCGGCGAACGCCAACGCCATGTTCAATCGCTCGCGCAGCGGTTCGTAACGCTCCGGCTGGCGCGCGTGGATGCCCGGCGCCATGGCTTGGCGCATGAACTCCAGGATATTGCGCCGGTGCTGTTTGGCGTTCTGGATCGTCGCGAAGGCGTTGAGCAGCCGGTGGCGCTTGGCCAGGCTGGGGTCGGGATTAGGGATTTTGGCGACCGTTAGAAGATGGCCGATTTCCGATCCCGTGAGGCCGATAGAGGTGTCGCCCAGGGCGTCGGCGATCGCCTGGATTTCACTCTGGCTGAAGACCTTTTCCGTCATGCGTCGTCCTCGCCTTCGCCCTCCTTGGGGACGGAGGCGGCGCCGCCGGAGCCTTCGTAACGGCGGGCGGCCAGCCACTCGAGGCGCTTGGCCTGGGTCAGCAGAACCCGCCGCAGACCGCCCTTCACCTGCCGCTCGGAGATTACCTGCGCCAGGCGCGACATGATCAGCGCGCGCCGGGCGATGCGGAAGTCGGGGTGGCCCCGCAGCTCCAGGACGCGGTTTGAGACGATCCCGGCCCGATAGCACGGGGGCGCCTCCACCTCGAGGCCGCCGACCGGCGGGTCCTTCTCGTTGAGGATCGCCTTGAACCGAGAGTTCGCGACGGCCTGGGCGGTGATCAGCCGTTCCAACGCATCGAGGTGGGCCTTGGCGGGTGCTGCCGCGACCTTGTCCTTGGGACTGACGCCCTCGAACTGCGGCAACGGCCAGACCGCGATCTCGAAGACCTCGAAGGGATCCAGCACCGACATGGCGACCGCGTCGGTGCGCTGGTTGGTGAGGTGCCGGCGGATACGCGTGCGCAGCTGCTCGTTGGTCTGGCCGACGTAGATCGGCTCGCCGTCGTAGTCGTAGAAGGCGTACACGCCCCAGCGGTAGTTGCCCACAGGCGGACCGGCTGTCCCGTCCGGCTGTTGAAACGGCGTGTCGAGGAACCTGCTGAGATTGGTGCGCAGATCGTCCGTCTCGAACGGTGGCTTGGCGACCCAGTCGGGATAGGCCTTGAACAGGGGCGCGGTCTCAGACACGGCGGATCGCCGTCAGTTCCGAGGCGGTGACCACGGCCCCGCCCCGACGGATCACCGTGCGGCGCAGAAGCTCATCCGCCTGCTCGCCGATCTCAAAGTCCACATAGCTGACCTCGGCTGCGTCGCCCCCAAATGCGGCCTGGAACGCGGCCAGCAGCTCTACCTCGTCCAGGCCTTGGGCGATCGCCGCCGGCTGGGTCCGCGAGGGGATTGTGGCGGGGAAGACGTAGATGCAAGGCGGAGGGGTCAGGAACGGGCCGACGGCCGTGCGGCGCACCGAGTCGCCCAGCGTAGCGAGCTTGGGGCAGGGGCGGCCAAGGGTGCCGCAGATCATGTCCCAGATCACCACCCCGTCCACCCGCTTGTTGCGGCTGATCATCTCGGCGCTGAGCCGCGTGTGGATACCCGACCAGGCGTTGCGTCGCGGGTCGGCGCCGGTGTTGGTGCATAGGCTCCATGTGATGAACTCGTCGGCGTCGGCCGGACGCTCGAACTTGTTGGTGTTCTCGCCATCTAGGCAGCCCTTCAGGTCGATCACCGCCAGGCGGCCGCTGTTCAGCCGGACATAGTAGTCGTTGCGCGCCTTGCCCGGGGTCGGGTCCCAACCGGCGATGTGGCCGCCGTCTTCCATATGGTTCAGGACGTGCTGCACGAACTCACGCTTGCCGCGCATGGTGGCCGAGTATTCGCCACGCAGCTTCTCGATGGCGCCGCGGAAGATCGGCGACTGATAAAAGTCCGCCTCGTCCAGGCCGTGTTCGCCCAGGGTATGGGCCTGAGTCTTCAGCACCTCCGCGAAGCGATCGATCTCGGCGCGCAGCCGCGGATCCTGCTCGCAGGGAATGACGGTCACGCGGCTTCGACCCCGTCAGCATCCGCGCTGGCGCCGGCCTGCAGCCCCAAGAGCGGCTCGAAGATGTGCGCCGCAAGGTGACGGACGACATGGACCGCCACCCCGTCGCCGGTGAGGTGGTAGGCCTCGTTGTAGTTGCGCGGCAGGATGTAGGTGTCGTCCAGGCCCATCAGTCGTGCCGTTTCGCGCGCGGATATGAGCCGGGTGCGGACCTTCTGGCCGTCAACCACCATGATCACCTGGCGCGAGGAGCCGCCCGCCGGGGTCCGCAGGCAGCCGGCGACGTCGTCGAAGCGGACTTCCGCCCGTTGGACCTTCACGCCACGCTCGTCGTGCCGCGTGCGCTTGTAGATGCCGCCCACCATGCGGCGGCCAGCGCGCTTGGCGGCCTCGACCTTGGCCTTGTTCACCGGCGACATCATCTTGAGAATCTGATCGCGCTCGGTCGGGGTGTGCCAGTCGACGCTGTCGGGATGCTCCTCGATCAGGTCGGCAAAGGTGTCATTGCGGTGGGGTGGGGCGGGCACGTTCCACCAGACCATTCGTTTCTGGGCTTTGGCGTCGACGCGACCGAAGGCGCGCTGCAGAGCGGCGGTGTGGAAGGGCGCGATCGGCCCCGGCGACAACATCGCCTCGTCGACCTCGACGTCGTCGCGGACGCCGATCACGAACAGCCGGGGTCGTGACTGCGGCACGAACAGCGCAGCGTTGATCACCAGGGCGCCGTAGCGATAGCCGGCGTCGGCGAAGGTCTTGCAGATCGCCTCGAAGTCGCGACCGCTGTGCGAGGTGAGGGCGCCGAGGACGTTCTCCAGGGCGATGAGCTTGGGGCCGCGGCCGGCCTTGATCAGGCCCTTTAGGATGTCCCAGAACGGATAGAAGGTCCCCGACCGCTCGCCCTTGAGGCCAGCGCCCCCGCCGGCCAGCGACAGATCCTGGCAGGGGAACGAGCCCCAGATCAGGTCAGCATGACCTGGCAGGTCCGCCGCCTTGATCTTGCGGACGTCGCCGACCGTCAGCTCGCCGCCCGTGCCCCAGTTGGCCTGATATGTCAGGCCTTTCTTGGTGTCGAAGTCGTTGGCGAACAGGCACGTCCATCCATCGCCCAGCCCAGCGCGGGCCATGCCGCCGCCGGCAAAGAACTCGTAAAAGCTAGGCATGGTCGTTGTCGCCCCCAGAC
>CAMFIW010000486.1 GCA_945952355.1 uncultured Phenylobacterium sp.
CGGTAAGCCCATGGCAATCGCTTGCGGCCATCCTGACGCGACGCGCCCGGATGAGGGCGCTTGCCTGGGATCGCAACGGGTGCAGACCACGACCACTACCGGACAGGATCGGCCGCACGAGGCGGCCCTGCTCCTGCTCCTGTTCGGCTTGCCCCTCGTCCTCGGTGTCGGGATGCGCCTCGCCCGGCATGGCCTTTGGCTGAACGACTTCGACGCCCTGCTCTGCGCGGGGTGGCGGGCGGGGCACGGCGCCAACCCCTACGATCTCGCCGCGGCCTGTCCCGGCGCCCAGCCGCCGCCCTATCTCTACATGCCCCAGCTCGCCTGGGCGGTCGCCCCCTGGGTCCAGGCCGTCGGTGTGCCGGGCCTGCGCCTGGCCTATGGCGCCGTTCACGCTGTCGTCGCGGCCTTCCTGTTCGCGATCCTGTTCGTAAAGCCGATGGCGGGCGCGTCCCTGCGCCTGCGCGCGCCTCTGCTCGCGCTCACCACAGTGGGCGCGCTCGGTTGCGGCAACATCGCCTATCTCGCCCACGCCCTGGTGTTGGGCGCCGCGCTTGCTCGCCGCCGCGCGCCCTGGCTGCTGGTCGCGACCATCGTCGCCGTCTCCGCCGTCAAGCCGGTCTTTCTCGGCTATCTGCTGATCTTCGCCTATGAGCAGGCGCCCCTCCAGGCCCGCGCCCGGCGCATCGGGATGGGCCTCGTTCTGGCGCTCTGTGCGGCGGGCCTCGTGGCCCTGACCGGCGGCTCGGCCCTGCTCGACTGGAAGGCGGCGCTCGATCAGCAGGTGGTCGCCACCTATACCGGCGTCGCCTATCTGAACTGGGCCGCCCATCTGGGCCTGCGCGCCCACGATCTGGTCACCCTGGCGGGCTATGCCGTCTTCGTCGGCGCCGTCTGTCTCTCGGGCCTTGCGATCTGCGAAGTGCGAGGCCTGGACCGCGAAGCGCGCCTGTTCCTGGCCGTCGCCGCCGCCCAGTTCGTCAATCCCAGGCTGATGAGCTACGACTTGGTGATGCTGGCGCCCCTGGCGATCGCGTTCTGCACGGTTCCGCCGCCCGGACGTAACGCCTTCGGCGCCTTGGCCTTCGGCGCGGGCCTTGTCGTCCTGGGCCTGCATTTCGCGGGGCTCAGCCACATGGCCATCCGCGTCGGCCCGCTCCTCTATGCGGGCCTGTTTCTCACCGCGGGCGCCTGGGCCGGACTGGACGCGGCGCGGGTTCGCCGCCCGGTTATGGCCGGCGCCTAGCCCGCTGTCTTCTTCTTCGCCGCCGCTTTGGGCTTGGCCGCGGCCTTCGGCTTGGCCGCCGCCTTGGCCTTGGGTTCGGCTTTCGCCTTCGCCGCCTTGGCCTTGCCGCGCGCCGGCTTCTTGCCGCCGCCCTTGGCTTCGCGCTCGGCGATCAGCTTGACGGCCTCTTCCATGGTCAGGGCTGCGGGATCGGCGCCCTTCGGCACATTGGCGTTGGTGGAGCCGTGTTTGATGTAGGGTCCATAGCGGCCCGACAGGATCTTCACCGGCTGACCGTCGACGGGGTGGGGACCGAGGTCCTTCAACGCCGCGCTCTCGCCCCGCCCCGGGCGTCCGCCGCCGGCCCGCTTCTCGGCCAGCAGGGTGACGGCCCGGTTCAGGCCCACCTCGAACACCTCGTCCACATTGGGCAGGTTCGCATAGGTGCCGTTGTGCAGCACGAAGGGGCCGAACCGGCCGATGCCGGCCGTGATCAGCCCGCCGTCCTCGGGATGCTTGCCCACCTCGCGCGGCAGGCGCAGCAGGCGCAGGCCCTTTTCCAGGTCCATGTCCGGCGCCGACCAGCCCTTGGGCAAGGACGAGCGCTTCGGCTTGTCGCCGTCGCCGAGCTGCACGTAGGGACCGAAGCGGCCGGATTTCAGGAACACCGTCTCGCCGGTTTCGGGATCGACCCCCAGCTCGCGGTCGCCGCTCGCCTGGGCCTCTTCGTCGTCCGACTGGGCGAGCGGGCGGGTGTAGCGGCATTCCGGATAGTTCGAGCAGCCGATGAAGGCCCCGAACTTGCCGGTCTTCAGCGACAGGCGGCCATTGCCGCAGGTCGGGCAGCCGCGGGGATCGGCGCCGTCTTCCCGCTCGGGGAAGATGTGCGGGCCCAGCGCTTCGTTCAGCGCGTCCAGCACGTTGGAGACCCGCAGCTCGGCGATCTCGCCGACCGCGCCATGGAAGTCCTGCCAGAACTCGCGCAGCAGCGCCTTCCAGTCCAGGTCGCCGGACGAGACGAGGTCGAGCTTCTCTTCCAGGGCGGCGGTGAAGTCGTATTCCACGTAGCGGCGGAAGAACTGTTCCAGGAAGGCGGTGACTAGGCGGCCCTTGTCCTCGGGAACGAAGCGGTTCTTGTCCATCCGCACGTAGGCGCGGTCGCGCAGCACGGTCAGGATCGAGGCGTAGGTCGAGGGCCGGCCGATGCCGAGCTCTTCCATCCGCTTCACGAGGCTGGCCTCCGAGAAGCGCGGCGGCGGCTCGGTGAAGTGCTGGTCGGAGCGCGCCGCGATCACCCGGGCGTCGGCGCCTTCGCGCACCTGGGGCAGGCGGCCGCCTTCGTCGTCGTCCGCGTCGTCGCGGCCTTCCTCGTAGACGGCGAGATAGCCGTCGAACAGCACCACCTGGCCGGTGGCGCGCAGGCCGGTCTTCCCGTCGGCGCTTTCCATCTCGATGGTGGTCCGCTCGATGCGGGCGGCCTCCATCTGCGAGGCGATCATCCGCTTCCAGATCAGCTCGTAGAGGCGGCCGAGGTCGCTCTCCAGCCGCAGCGAACCGGGATTGCGCGCCAGGCTGGTGGGGCGGATCGCCTCGTGCGCCTCCTGGGCGTTCTTGGCCTTGGTCTTGTAGATGCGCGGGCTGTCGGGGACGTATTCGCGGCCGTACAAGCCGCCGATCACTGAGCGGGCCTCGTCCAGCGCCTCGGGCGCCGATTGCACGCCGTCGGTCCGCATATAGGTGATGAGACCCACGGTCCCGCCGCCCATGTCGACACCCTCATAGAGCTTCTGCGCGGCCTGCATCGTGCGTTGGGCGTTGAAGCCGAGCTTGCGGGCGGCTTCCTGCTGCAGGGTCGAGGTGGTGAAGGGCGGGGCGGGCGAGCGGCGCGCCGGCTTCTTCTCGACGGCGGCGACCTTGAAGCTGGCTTCCGCCACCGCGCGCTTGGCGGCCTCGGCGCTGGCCTCGTTGCCGAGGTCGAACTTGGAGAGCCGTTTGCCCTCGTGCTTGACCAGGCGGGCCAGGAACGGGTCGGCGCCGGCGCTGACGTCGGCCTCGACGGTCCAGTATTCCTGTGTCTTGAACTTCTCGATCTCGATTTCGCGGTCGACGATCAGGCGCAGGGCCACCGACTGCACGCGGCCGGCCGAGCGCGAGCCCGGCAGCTTGCGCCACAGCACCGGCGACAGCGTGAAGCCCACCAGGTAGTCGAGCGCC
>CAMFIW010000487.1 GCA_945952355.1 uncultured Phenylobacterium sp.
CCTGGTATCGCGCCGGACAACCTGGCGCGCGTGTTCGAACCCTTCTTCACCACGAAACCGATGGGCAAGGGCTCGGGTCTCGGCCTGCCGCAGGTCCTGGGCCTGGCCAAGCAGCTGGGCGGCGGGGTGGAAATCGAGACCGCGCCTGGCGCGGGGACGACGGTGCGGGTCTATCTGCCCCGCTCGCACGAAGGCGCCGTCGCGCCGGGGCCACGCGCGACGGACGTGCTGGCCTTGAAGGGGATGCGGGTCCTGCTGGTCGACGACGACCCCGACGTCCGCACCGTCACCGCGCAGCTGCTCGACGAACTCGGCTGCGAAGTCGATGCGGTCGACGGCGGTCTTCGAGCGCTCGAGCGGGCGAGCCATGGGGCGTCCTTCCATGCCGCCCTGGTCGACTTCGCGATGCCGGGTCTCAACGGAGGCGAGACCGCGCGACGGCTGCGCGAACGGCAGCCCGGCCTCCCCGTCGTGCTGATGAGCGGCTATGCCGATCTCGGCGAACTGTCGGGCGCCTGGCAGGGGCCTGTGCTGCACAAGCCGTTCAGCGTCCAGGCCCTGGGGGAAGCGCTCGCACACGCCGCCGGCGAGGGCCGCGCGCAGCCGCTCGACGCGTGAATTGACACAACGGCGGTACGGGAAGACGCTGTCCCGTCGGCGGTCGCGCAGGACGGCCGCGGCCTTGCGGAGGCCGGTCATGATCCGGACATGGGCAGGCTTGGGTGCGGCAGCGTTGATCATCGCGGCCGCGGAGACCGCGCGTGCGGCGGTGACCGTGATCGGAGGCGGCCTGGCGCAGGCATGCTCCGAGGCCGCCCTGTCCGGCGAGAACGACATCAAGTTCGTCACCCTTTGCACCGCGGCCCTGGACGGCGAGTTCCTCAGCCCGCGCGACAAGGCCGGCACCTATGTCAATCGCGGCGTCATCAAGCTGCGGCGCGGGGCCTATGCCGAGGCGACCAAGGACTTCGACTACGCCGTGCGGGTGAAGCCCGACATGGGCGAGGCCTATGTGAATCGCGGCGCCGCCTCGCTCGGCCTGCATCGCTGGGCGGAGAGCCTGCCCGACCTCAACAAGGCGATTGAGCTCGGTGTCCAGGAGCCGGCCAAGGCCTACTACAACCGCGCGCTCGCCTATGAGGGCCTGGATGACGCCAAGTCGGCCTATTTCGACTATCAGAAGGCCCTGGAGCTTCAGCCCGATTGGGACGCGCCTCGAGAGCAGCTCACGCGCTTCTCTGTCTCGCATCGGTGAACGGCGAGGCTCCGCGCGCGTTCTGGCCTCATGCGTCGCATTCTCGCCCTACTGATTCTGGCCGGCCCGGCGCCGGCCCTGGCCCAGGCGCCTGATCACCTCCGCGCGGCGAGTCAAATCCAGCAGATGGACTTTCAGGCGCAGCAGGACCTGGCCCGGATCCACGGCCTCCAACAACAGAATGACATCAACGTGCTCGACGCCCAGCTCCGCACCGACCGGGCCCTGGCGCAGGCGCCGCCGCTGCATGTCGACCCGCCGGCGATCGTGGTCCCCAGGAAGCCGCTGGCCAAGTTGCCTGGCCCTTATCCGACTATATCCGACGATTTCCTGGCCGAGTCCCGGGCCCGGGTTCAGGCCGCGGCCCGAAACAAGCGCTGACAGCGCCACGGTTCCCGCGCATCTTCATCGCGCGCCGGGCGTCAGCTGCGCGGCGGGAGTCACAGGAGCGGCCATGCGCTGGGAAGGCGGCGAGCGGGGCGGAAACATCGAGGACCGGCGAGGGCTGGGTCCCGTGGCCACCGGCGGCGTCGGGATCGGCGGCCTGGTGCTCGCGGCGATCGGCTATTTCGTGTTCGGCATCAGCCCGCAGGACACTCTGCAGGCGGTGAGCGACGCCGGCCAGGGCCAGCAGGTGCAGCAGCAGGCGGGCGCCCGCGGCACGCCGACCGACCGCGACGCCCAGTTCGTCGACGTGATCGAGCAGTCGACCACCGACGTCTGGAGCCAGATCTTCCAGCGCAACGGCCAGACCTATCATCGCACCCGCGGCGTGGTGCTCTACGACCAGGCCACCGGCACCGGCTGCGGCCTCGGCCAGACGGCCATGGGTCCGTTCTATTGTCCGCAGGACCAGAAGGTCTATCTCGACCTCTCGTTCTGGAAGGAGCTCTCCGGCCGCTTCGGCGCCCAGGGCGAGGCGGCCCGGGCCTATGTGATCGCGCACGAGATCGGCCACCACGTCCAGCAGCTCACCGGCCAGACCGATCGCGCCGACCGTCTGGGCTCGCACGGCGCGACCTCGGGTTCGGTGCGTCTGGAACTGCAGGCCGACTGCTTCGCCGGCGTCTGGGCGGCCCACGCTTCGGAGGCCTCGGGCGGCCAGGTGGCGCTCGATCCGAAGGATGTTGAGGACGGTCTGCGGGCCGCCTCGGCGGTGGGCGACGACACCCTGCAGCGCGAAGCCCAGGGCCGCGTGGTTCCCGACAGCTTCACCCACGGCGCCAGCGCCCAGCGCATGCGCTGGTTCCGCGCCGGCGTGGAGTCGGGCGACCCGAACGCCTGCGACACCTTCAGCGCCGATCAGCTCTGACCGTCCTCACCCGCGCTTGCGGGGAGGGCGCGCGATCTACGCTTCCAACAGGGGCGCGGGTTCGAGCCCCAGGCAGACGTTCACGCAGCGCTTGGCCAGGAGTTCGCCGGCGTCGAGCAGCGGGACGCTGAGCGACTTCGGTCCCAGCGCCAGCGGAACCTCCGTGCAGCCGGCGATCACCGCCTCGGCGCCTTCCGCCACCAGGATCTGGCCGAGGTCGGCCATGGCCTGGCGCACCTCGGGGCCGGTGTCGCCGCCCTTGATCTTGTAGAGCAGGGTCATGAACCCCTCCTGCGCCTCGGGCGGCAGGGTCACCAGGCCCATGCCCTGGGCGGCCAGGTATTCGCGATAGAGCTTCACCGCCTGCTTGGTGCCGAGCACGCCGGCCCGGCGCGCGCCGGTGTCGCGGGCGGCCTTGGCGGCCGTGCCGATCATGTCGACCAGCGGCAGGCCGGCCGAGCGGCTCACCAGGTCGGCATAGGCGTGGGCGGTGTTGCAGGCGATGGCCAGCACCTCGGCCCCGGCCCCGCGCAGGGCGCCCGCCATCTCGGCCAACACCGGGCCCGGCTTGGCGAACGGGTCGTTGCGATCCGGCACCTGCGGGTTGATGTCGACGATGACCCGGATGTGGTCCTGGTCCTTCTGCGCCGGCGTGAAGGCCTGCAGCTTGGTCAGGAAGTCCACCGTGGCGGCGGGACCCATCCCGCCCAGAACGCCCAGAACCTTGCTCATGCCAGATTGCCCTCCAGGACCGACGCGTAGCCCGCCAGCCCCTGCGCGCCGCCGGTGTGCAGGAAGACCACGGTCTCGCCCTTGAAATGGCCCTTCCGGGCCAGATCGATAAGCCCCTTCATCGCCTTGCCGGTATAG
>CAMFIW010000488.1 GCA_945952355.1 uncultured Phenylobacterium sp.
ACTTTACGAGGGCCACCACAGGCCGGATGACGCCGGCCTTATAGTAGATGGCGTCCATCACCTCCGGCACACCGTGTCCTTTGGCTTCTGGTGCAAAGGTCGTGACCAGAAAGGTCACCACGATCCCGCCGATCACCGGGACCAGGATCACCCCCGCGCCCCACGGGGCTGGTTCGGTGAATCGGTTCGCGTCGTAGGGCAGCTGGAGACGGCCGGTGAAGAAGAGATTGTGCACAAGCCCGATCAGGTCGCGGAAAAGGATGGCGCCCAGGCCCGTGACCACGCCGAGCCCCAGCGCCAGAAGCGACAGCTGCAGGAGGCTAAGGCGCTCGCGGTCTTCACGCTCGAGTAGGCCGTCCAAGACCGGCGGGTCGGTCCGCGCGGCGGCGCGGGGGTTCGAGGCGTTCATTTTGTTCCAGGGCACGTGTGAGCCGCGCCTCGCAGCGACCGAGGCCGGGGGCATCGACGGATATATCTTGTCACGATATAACTGCAAGCCGCTTCCCGGCATTGCCCTGTCAAGCACCGGATCGCCAGATGTCCCTCACCCCCGCCACGCGCGCTCAGCTCGAACATGCCCTGGAGCGCCTGCGCCGCCCATCCCTCCCGCTCGACAATCCCACCATCGAGCGGACGCTGATCGAAATCCTACAGGCGCTCCTGGAGCCACCGACTGCGCCTCCAACCAGCCCACGATCCACTCGCCCGGCGCGACTTGAACCGTTAGCATGTGGATTCATCAAAGCGTCCGAGCCCCAAAGTGTCACCGACTCCGCCTTCAATTTCCAAACATGCTCGGCCATTGAAGGACTCGGACTACGCGGCCCTTGGCGCTTTTCGCCGGGCCATTCGTGAATTCCTCGCCTTCAGCGAGGACGGAGCGGAGGCGCAAGGTCTGACCTCGCAGCAGCACCAGGCGCTACTCGCGATCCGCAGCCACCAAGGCCCCAGCGCCTTCAGCATTCGCGATCTCGCCGAAAGTCTCCTGATCAAACATCACAGCGCCATAGGATTGCTTGAGCGCCTGGTCGAGAAAGGCCTGGTCACGCGGCGCCCGTCGTTGGAAGACCGCCGTCGCGTGCTCATTGAACTTGCCCCCAACGGCGCCGACGCGTTGGAAGCGATTTCGGTTCGCAACCTACGCCAGCTTGGCCGCACCGCGGAAATCTTGACCCAGATCTTGCGAACGGCGGAGAGCCTCGAGGCCAGTTAGGCCCCAGCCGTCGCCGCAATCGAGTTGATTATATCGCAGAACGATCTAACCTGCAGATCGAGCGTCGCAGTTTGGGCCGTGAGCATCCGGCCTTCGGGCGCCGGCGAGCCGGTTTCACCCCCCAGCCCGCCGGCGCCCTTCCTTTGTCAGACGCCTGTGCCTGCAACGTCGCCCCGGCGGTGTCCTTTCACGGAGAGCCTTCTAGGCCTGACAAGTGCGCGATGCGCGAAGAGTCGAGACAAAGCGGTCTCTCCAGGCCTTTACGTCGTCGCGCTGCACACCCTCCTGCAACGCGGTCCAGCGCGCCACACGCTCCTCATGAGGCATGACGAGCGCCTTTCGCATCGCCTCGGCCACGTCCTCGCGACTGAAGGGATTGACGATGAGGGCGTCGCGCATCTGCTCGGCTGCGCCGGCGAGCTCCGACAGAATGAGAACCCCCGGGTCGGCCGGGTCCTGCGCCGCCACATATTCCTTGGCGACCAGGTTCATCCCGTCTCGCAAGGGGGTCACCAGTCCGACATGGGCGGCGCGATAGGTCCCCGCAAGGAAATCACGTCGATAGGACCGGTTCACATAGCGGATCGGCACCCAGTCGATGTCTGCATAGGTCCCGTTGATTCGCCCGGACAGCCCTTCTAGGCGAGCGCGTATGTCTTGATAGGCGTCGACCTCGTCGCGACTTGGCGTTGCGATCTGCAGAAAAAACACCTTCTCGAGCTGGTCCGGATAATCCATCAACAATTGCTCATAGGCGCAGAAGCGTTCTTCGAGCCCCTTCGAATAGTCCAGCCGATCGACGCCAATGATCATCTTGCGGCCGAGCAGACTTGCCCGCGTTCGCTCGAAAGCCAGCGTAGCTTGCTCCGACGCGACGGCGCCCGCAAAGTCGTCGGCGTCGATGCCAATTGGAAACGCACCGATCCGCGATTGCTTGCCGAACGCCCGCACCTCACCGTCCGGACTCACGTCCCCGGACGCATTGTGCAGCAGGTATTCGGCGAACGCGTCGCGCGAATCCAGGGTCTGAAATCCGACCAAGTCGTAGTCGAGGAGCGCGGCCACGAGTTCGCGGTGCTTGGGAAGCGTGGCGATCAATCGCCGCGACGGCCAGGGTATGTGGAGAAAGAAGCCGATCCGGTTCCGGACGCCAAGCCGCCGCAGCTCGCGGGCCAGCGGCAGCAGATGGTAGTCCTGAACCCAGATCATGTCGTTGTCCTGGATCAGGGGACGCAGGGTCTGGGCGAACCGCAGATTGACCCGTTCATACCCCTCGTCATACGAGCGCTCGAAGGCGACCAGATCCGGGCGATAATGGAACAACGGCCATAGCGTCCGGTTCGCATAGCCGTTGTAGTATTCCAGCCGGTCTTGCTCATCGAGATCGACGAGCGCCACCGTCACGCCGCCGATTTGTTGGATCGACAGGTTGCCGGTGAAGTTCGCGCGGGTCTCGCCACTCCATCCGAACCAAAGCCCTTGATCCTCGCGAAGCGCCGCGGCGAGCGCCATGGCAAGACCGCCCGCGGAGCCGGCGGCCGGGTCCCGTGCGGGATTGACCCGGTTGGAGACGACGATCAGGCGTTCCATTCGACCTCGCCAACATCGAAGCGCCCCGCATCCAGGCCCCGCATGATCCACGATAGCGCTTGGGCTGGGCTCTCGAGACGCCCAGTAGCCAACGTCGCTCGCGGCTCGCCGACGAGGAGTCCAAAGCCGCCATAGGCGCGGGCGGCGGCAAAGCCGGCCTCATCGGTCAGGTCGTCTCCGATGAAGATCGGGCAAGTCCCTGCGAAAGGAAGTTCAAGCATGAACCGATCGAGGGCCGCGCCCTTGTCGGGTCCGGGCGTTCTGAGCTCTACGACCATATTGCCCTTTTGAATGGTCAGCCCGCTTGCGTCGGCAAGCCGCTCCGCCGCCTCGAGCACCGCCGCGGCCGCATCCGGCGCGGCCCGATAGTGAATGGCGACGCTCGCGCCCTTTGGTTCGACCCTGAGCCCAGCGCGCGCTCGCGCCAGAGCCTGCAGAACCTCTGCCGCATCGGCCACGCGCGCATGCGCCGGCTCCAGGACCAGCCCGGCGACTGGGCTTCGCCGCTGAAGGCCGTGGACGCCAGCCACGAACGGCAGGGCTTCTCCCACAACCTCGTCCACTGAATCGATGGTCCGCCCGCTCACGATGGCCAACCGCCCATTCAGCTCATC
>CAMFIW010000489.1 GCA_945952355.1 uncultured Phenylobacterium sp.
GGAGCCTCAGGGTTCCGTCCTCGGCGGCCGGCTGCGCCTGCTCGGCTCGGCCGTCGCGCTGACCCGCGACGAGTCGCCGGATTCGCCGACCCTGCCCGGCATCGACAGCCGCCGCGTCACCGCCGAGGCGGATTGGCGCGCGACCTTCACCAGCGCCGCCGGCATCCGGGTCTCGCCCTTCCTCGACACGCGCCTCGACGCCTACAGCCTGGGCGACGTCGACGGCGTCCAGGGGCGCTCGCGCAGCGTCTCCCGGGGCCTTCTTTCGGCCGGCGCCGACATCACATGGCCCTTCGCCAGGCGGTTCAAGAACTCGGTCGTAGTCCTTGAACCTATTGTACAAATCGTCGCCTCTCCAGACGTAAAACAGATCCAGGTCGGCACATCCGCAACCGGAGCGCCCGTCTATCTGAATGAGGACTCCGTCGCCTTCGAGTTCGACGAGACCAACCTCTTCCGCCCCGACAAATTCCCCGGCTACGATCTCGCCGAGGACGGCGTGCGGGTGAACGCGGGGGGCCGCGCCAGCGTCCTGTGGGACGACGGGCGGCGCGCCAGCTTCCTGGTCGGACGCAGCTATCGCGCCGACGACAACACGGTCTTCGCGACCAACAGCGGCCTGACTCGAACACAGTCGGACTGGATCGTCGCCGCCGACGCCCAGCCCATCAAGGGCCTCAGCTTCTTCGTCCGGACGCGGCTGGATTCCGAGGACCTCACAGTCGAGCGCGCCGAGGCCGGGATCAACGTCTCGCTGAAGCGCGCCACCGGTTACATCCGCTATCTGCGCGACAAGCAGGGCGCCTCCGGCACGCCGGTCGAGAATGTCGACCTGGGCGGCGAGGTCTGGCTCAGCAAGCATTGGGGGCTCACCGCCGCCGGCAATCGCGACCTCGAGCAGAACGCCTGGGTCATCCGCGACCTCGGCGTCGTCTATCGCGACGAGTGCACCCGCATCGACGTGATCTATCGGCGCGAGGATGTGGTGATCGGTCGCCTTGGCAAGTCCGAGTCGATCGCCATACGCCTCACGCTCGCCACATTGGGCGGACCCATGTATGCCCATTGAGCTCAACAGTCCGATCGGACGATCCCCGCGCGCGACGGCGCCGCGCTAGACGATGAACTTCCAAGGAACTGCCTCTGCCATGATGCGTGCGCGTAAAGTCACGGGCCTTCCGGCGCGCGGCGCCCTGATCGCGGCGGCCGCCCTCGCTTGCGCCCTTCCCGCCGCCGCCATGGCCCAGGAAGCCGCTCCTCCGCCCGCCGCCGCCCCCGAGCCGCCGCGCGGCCTCGCCGAGGCCGTCGCCGCCGTGGTCAACGACGACATCATCTCCACCTACGACCTGGCTCAGCGGATGCGCCTGCTGATCGCCACCTCCGGCGTGCAGCCGACCCAGGAGACCCTGCCCCAGTTCCAGCGCGAGGCCCTGATCAGCCTGATCGACGAACATCTCCAGATCCAGGAGCTGAAGCGCGTCCAGAAGGAGCAGAAGATCGACCTCATCGCCACGGACGCCGACGTGGACGAAGACGTCGACGCCATGGCCAAGCAGAACAACCTGACCAAGGAACAGTTCTTCGCCCAGATGGCCAGCCAGGGCATCGGGGCCGACACCCTGCGCCAGCAGATCCGCGCCCAGCAAAGCTGGCAGCGGTGGATCCGGGGCCGCTACGGCTCGCGCCTGCGCATCGGCGAGGACCAGATCAAGGCCCAGCAGCAGCGGGTCGCCGCCTCGGCCTCCAAGACCCAGTACCAGATCGCCGAAGTGTTTCTCGACGCCAACCGGGTCGGGGGCATGGAAACCGCGATCAACGGCGCCGGGCAGTTGATCGCCCAGATGCAGCAGGGCGCGCCCTTCCAGGCCGTGGCCCGCCAGTTCTCCGCCTCCTCCACGGCCGCCAGCGGCGGCGAGGTGGGCTGGATCACGGCCGGCGAGATGGCGCCCGAGGTGGACGCCGCGCTCGAGCAGATGCGCCCCGGCCAGCTCTCCAGGCCCATTCCGGTGCGCGACGGGGTCTACATCATCTATCTGCGCGACAAGCGCTCCGGCGCCGGCGCCATGGTCGTCGCGCTCAAGCAGGCCGCGGTCGCCCTGCCCCAGACCGCCAGCGACGCCGATGTGGCCGCCGCGCGCGACAAGCTCTTGTCCCTGCGCGGCCAGATCAAGGGCTGCGACGACATCGAGACTCAGGCGGCCAAGGTCCAGGGCGTGGTCGCGGCCGATCTCGGCGAGGCGGAGGTCAAGGACCTGTCGCCTGCCTTCCAGCAGGCCGCGGACAGCCTGCAGCCGGGCCAGGTCTCAGAACCGATCCGCACCAGCGCCGGCCTGCACCTCCTGGCCGTCTGCGGCAAGCACGCCAGCGGCGAGGCGGCCATGGGCCACGATCAGATCGAGAACCGGCTCTATGGCCAGCAGCTCAGCATGATAGCGCGCCGCTATATGCGCGATCTTCGCAACTCTGCGACCATCGAGACCCGCTGATCGGCGCTGTAAGAATCGGGAACCTGGCGTAAGTTCCCGAGGTTGAAGCGGAAACCGCTTAGAGGCGCCAAGCGGGCTCCCCCTACCGCGCGCCGGGACGAAGCGATTTGAAGAACGGCCCGCTCGCCGTGACCCTTGGCGATCCCGCTGGGATCGGCCCGGAAGTGATCGTCAAGGCTTGGTCGCGGCTGCGCGGCGGCGGGCCGCCTTTCGTCGTGGTCGGAGACTATCAGTCCCTGACCTCGGCCTCCGGCGGCGGAGTCGTCCAACGTATCACCACCCCCGACCAGGCGGCCCGCGTCTTCCGCGAGGCCTTGCCGGTGATCGACATGCCCCTGCGCGCGCCGGTCGTCGCCGGTCAGCCTTCGGCGACCGCCGCGCGTTCGGTGATCCAGTGGATCGAGACCGGCGTCGGCCTCGCGCTCTCCGGGGCCGTGCGCGGTCTGGTCACAGCGCCGATCGCCAAGGCGCCTCTCTACGAGGCCGGCTTCCGCTTTCCCGGCCATACCGAATTCCTGGGCGAGCTCACCCAGGCCACGCGCTACGACGGCGCGCGAGGCCCGATCATGATGCTGGCCGTCCCTGGCCTGCGCACGACCCTGGTGACCGTCCACGAGCCGCTGTCCAAGGTCGCGGGCCTGCTTACCATCGAGAAGATCGTCAATGCCGGCCTGGTGACCGCCCAGGCCCTTCGCCGCGACTTCGGCGTCGCCCAGCCACGGGTCGCCGTGGCCGGTCTCAATCCCCACGCTGGCGAGAGCGGCGGCATCGGGCGCGAGGAGGCCGAGATCATCGCGCCGGCCGTCCGCGCCTTGCGCGATCTCGGTGTCGACGCCACCGGGCCCTATCCCGCCGACAGCCTGTTCCCGGAGACGACGCGCGCGCGCTATGACGCGGCGGTCTGCATGTATCATGATCAGGCGCTCA
>CAMFIW010000490.1 GCA_945952355.1 uncultured Phenylobacterium sp.
GCGACAAGGTGGTCATGTGGTACGTCTCGGGCAATCGCGACGAGACCGTGATCGAGAACCCGAACGCCTACATCATCGACCGTGAACGGCCGCGCCAGCATCTCTCCTTCGGGTTCGGCATCCATCGCTGTGTCGGCAACCGCCTGGCCGAGCTGCAGCTGACGATCATCTGGGAAGAAATCCTGAAGCGTTTCCCGCAGATCAAGCTGCTGGACGAGCCCAAGCGCAGCTACTCGATCTTCGTGAAGGGCTATGAGGAGATGAAGGTCGTGCTGCCCTCAAGGGCCTGAGCCTGTTCACCGCGCCCAGTCTCGGCCATGGTCGGCGCCTTCGGCTGTGGCGGATGTGAGATGAGCCTTTCGATTCATGCCGGTGCGAAATCGCTGCGACACCGGGCGATCGTCGCCGCGCGGCGGCTGATCGACCAGGGCGGGATCGAGGCCCTGCAACTCCGCGCCATCGCCGCCGAGGTCGATTGCGGGGTGGCAAGCCTCTACTACCACTTCGCCAACAAGGAGGCCCTGCTCGGCGCGCTGGCGATCGAAGGCTGGCTGGACCTCACCGAGCAGATCGAGCAGGCCCGCGCCAGTGGCAAGTTCCCGCATCAGATCGACGCGGCCTCGACCGCGCTGCTGGGCTTCATCCGTCGCGCCCCCAAACTCTACGCGCTCATGCAGACCGACCCGGTCCTTGCCGGACACGTCGGCGTCCGCGAGGCCGAGCAGCAGGCCTTCGAGGCGTTTCGCGCCGCCTTGCAGCACGACGACCGCATTCCGCCCAATCGGGTCGGAGACGTGGCGCGGTTGTTCTGGGTGCTCGCGCGTGGCATCGCTTCGGCGGTCCAGATCGAGGCTGACGCCGTCGCGGCCGACCGCCTGATCCAGACGGTGCTGCGGGGATTCGGCTTCCTGCTGTCCCCACGCTATTCAAGCTGACATCGACCCGAAGAGGGAGAGGCGGTTATTGGTGCGGGCGGCCGGGGTCGAACCGGCAAGAGCCAAGGGCTCGACGGATTTTAAGTCCGTTGCGTCTACCTGTTCCGCCACGCCCGCGGGCCGCGGGACCTCTATACCGAGCAGCACCGATCTGGCCAAGGCGACCGACGCATCACGGCGGGCCAGCCGCGCGGGCGATGCGAAATCCGATCCCTCGGGATTGCGCGGCCGGCCGGGTCCCCCTCAGATGCGTCGATGGCTCCCACGATCCTCTGGTTCCGCCGCGACTTGCGGCTCGCCGACAATCCGGCGCTGGAGGCGGCGCTAAGGGCCGGCCATCCGATCCTTCCGCTCTACGTGTTGGACGAGACGCCGGGCCTGCGGCCTGCGGGCGCGGCTTCGCTCTGGTGGCTCGACAAGTCCCTGACCGCACTCGCCCACGACCTGGCGGTGCGCGGATCGCGTCTCATCCTCCGCCGCGGCGAAGCGGGCCGCCTCGTCCGGGCCCTCGCCGCCGAGACGGGCGCGAAGGGCGTCTATTTCAACGCCCTGTTCGATCCAGGCTTCGTCGAGCGAGACGAGCGCCTGGCGGAGGACCTTGCCGCCGACGGCGTCGAGGCGCACCGCTACAATGGCGGCCACCTGGTCAATCCGCAGGCCGTCCTGACCAAGGCCGGCGGACCGTTCAGCGTCTTCACGCCCTTCTGGCGGGCGGCTCGCGAACAGGTCGCACCCGGCCTCGCGACAGCCCCGCCCCAACGCCTCGCGGGTCCTGAGGCCTGGCCGCCCAGCGATCGCCTGGCCGACTGGCGCCTGCATCCGACGGCGCCGGACTGGTCGACGGGATTTTCCGACTGGCGGCCTGGCGAAGCCGGCGCGCTCGAGCGTCTGAAGGCGTTCGCCGACCGGGGCCTGGCAAACTACGCGGCCGATCGCGAACGGCCGGATCGCGAGGGGGTCTCGCGCCTGTCGCCGCACCTGCATTTCGGCGAGATCTCGCCCAAGACCTGCTGGCGCGCCACCGAGGCCGCCGCGCATCGCGGCGACGTTTCCCACGCCCAGGTCGAAAAGTTTCAGGCGGAGTTGGGGTGGCGCGAATTCAACGCCGCCGTGGCGGCCCGCGTCCCAGACCTGGCGAAGTGCAATTTCAATCGCACCTTCGACGCCTTCCCGTGGCGGCGCGCGCCGGCCGCATTTCGCGCCTGGACCCGGGGGCGCACGGGCTATCCGCTGGTCGATGCCGGCATGCGCCAACTCTGGGCGAGCGGATGGATGCACAACAGGGTCCGCATGGTCGTGGCCTCGTTCCTGGCCAAGCACCTGCTGGTCGACTGGCGCGAGGGCGAAGCCTGGTTCTGGGACTGCTTGGTCGACGCCGACCACGCCTCAAACGCCGGAAACTGGCAGTGGGTGGCCGGCTCCGGCGCCGATGCGGCGCCCTACTTCCGCATCTTCAATCCCGTGGCCCAGGGCGAGAAGTTCGACCCCAGCGGCGCCAATGTCCGCCGCTGGGTCCCCGAGCTTGCCATGCTGCCTGACAAGCACATTCACGCGCCCTGGGCGGCCCCCGCGGAGGTCCTCGCCCGCGCCGGCGTTCGGCTCGGCGACACCTATCCCAGGCCAATTGTCGATCACGACATGGCGCGGCGGCGCGCGCTGGACGCCTATGCCGAAGTCCGGGGAGCGAGGGCCGAGGACAGCGATGGCTAGGGAATCCCGATCGTCTCGCCGAACATGTCGATCATCGAACGCCAGCTTCTCCGGTCCGCCGGGCCGTCATAGGCGATGCCCGGCATGTTGAAGGCGTCTGCGTCCGGGTTGGTGAAACTGTGGCCCACTCCGCCATAGAGTTCCATGCGCCAATCGACCTTGGCCTCGGTCATCTCCTTCTCGAACGCCGCGCGCTGCTCCGGCGGGACCAGCGGATCGGCCGCGCCGATGCAGACCAGCACCTTTCCCTCGATGTTGGCGGAGTCCTGCGGGCGTGAGGTCTGCAGACCGGCGTGAAAGCCCACCACGGCGGCGAGCTTCTCGCCGGCGCGGGCGAGTTCCAGGGAGGTCGAGCCACCGAAACAGTAGCCGATCGCCGCCACGCGGCTCGCGTCGACGCCCGGCTGGCCGGTCAAGATGTCGAGCGCCGCCTTGGCGCGAGCGCGGATCCCGGTCGGATCGGCCCACCAGGCCATGATCCGGGGCCGCGCTGCCTCCATCGGCAGGGTCTTTCCTCCGCCGTGATAGTCGAGGGCGAAAACCTGGTAGCCTAGGGCGGCCAGCCGGCGCGCGCGGACGCGCACATGATCTGAATGGCCCGGCCCCTCGTGCGAGACCAGCACGGCGGGCCCGCTCGCCCCGCCTGTCGGCGTGGCCATGTAGCCGATCATGTCCGCGCCGTCGGCGCTGTAGGGGATTTCCTCGAACCTCATTCCCGACTCCCTGGCGTCTCGGCGCGGCGAGCCCGCGCCCGGCGGCTGCTAGC
>CAMFIW010000491.1 GCA_945952355.1 uncultured Phenylobacterium sp.
GACCTATCGCGACCCGGCCGGACGGTTCGGCGGCCTGTTCGCGCTGACCCATTCCGACGGGAAAAGCCCGGCGCGGATCGCCGTGGTCTGCGCCGGTGGCTGTTTCATCCCGCCGGCTTTCACGATCTTCGACGCCACCGCCTGGTGGCGGGTGAACGACCGCGTCCGGATCAATGCCGGGGCCTTCAACCTGACCGACGAGAAGTACTTCTGGTGGAGCGACGTGCGCGGCCTGTCGGCGACCTCGTCCTCGGTCGACGCCTACAGCCAGCCGGGCCGCAACTACGCCGTCGCCCTGACCGTGACCTTCTGAGCCCCGGGAGCCCTTCGATGATCAAAGCCCTGCTCTGCGCCTCGGTCCTGGCGCTCTCCACCGCTCCGGCCCTGGCCCACGCCGCCAAGCCGCCGCCCGCCGTGGCCGACGCCGCCTATCAGCGCGACCGCCAGGCCATCCTTGGCATGGTCGGCAATTTCCGGGTGCGGTTCGACTTCCGCGAGACCACGCCCTTCGTGGCCGGCTACGAGCCGATCGATGACAAGGTGAGCGGCGGCTACGAGTCCGTCCGCGTGGTCGAGGATCGGCCCGGCTTCCTGGCCCTGCAGCACATCCTGGTGGTCGAGGACCACGGCAAGAGCGTGGTGGTGAAGCACTGGCGCCAGGACTGGACGTATCAGCCGAAGACGGTGCTGACCTACAGCCCGTCCGGCAAATGGGTGCTGACCCCGGTGCCGGATGCGGACAGGCTGGGGGCCTGGTCGCAGACCGTCTGGCAGACCGACGACTCCCCTCGCTACGGCGCCGTCGGACGGTGGGCTTACGACAACGGGGTCAGCCGCTGGATGAGCGGGATGACGCTGCGGCCGCTGGCGCGGCGCGATGCGGTCCGCCATCCTGTCTATGGCTGGTATGTCGGCACGAACCGCCATGCGCTGACGCCCGAGGGCTGGGTGCAGGAACAGGACAACGCCAAGGTGGGGCTGAAGGCCGGCGCGCCCGTGACCTTCGTCCACGAGGTGGTGACCAACACCTACAGCCGAAACGACGGCTTCCCGGTCAGCGCGGCCGATGACTACTGGGCCGCGACCAAGGCCTATTGGGCGGCGGTGCGCACGGCCTGGGACGAGGCGATCGCGCGGCGCCAGGGTGTGGCGGTGGCCGAGGAGCCTGAGAACGGCTCGGTGACCGGGCCGAGGCTGATGGGGCTCGCGGAGGACATCCAGGCGGGCAAGATCACCTCCGACGCGGCCGTGGCCGAAGCGCGGAAGATCATCGGGGCGCTATAATCGTTCAAGATTAAACTATATTTCCCGCGACGCCCTCGCTTGGCGTCGCGGGTCGGCGTCCGACCGGGCGCGATGAATCTTCCAAATTTCACGTAACGCGGTTGACGAAAGCCGCGCCCGCCGCGTTGATGGTTCGCAACCTGGGAGGGTTCTCAATGCGTTGGTTCGCGTGCGCCGGTGCGGCGCTTTGTCTGGTCGCAGGTCATGCGGCGGCCGCCACCTACACCTTCAGCGATACGCTGGCCGCCGGAACGAGCCGGACCTACGTGTTCGATGCGCCGGGAGCCTATGCTTTCAGCGCCGGGATCACCGATCACTACACCTGGTATTTTCCAATTCCCGTGCCCGATGGCCATGGGGGCTTCGACTACAGCTTCCTGGATTCCGAGCAGAGTGACCTCATCGCCGACTGCAGTTCCACCTGTTCGGACGTGGACGGCATCGCCGGCGGATACATCAAGATCCAGGCGGCTCTGCTGAACGGGGTGCTGACCGTCATCGCCGACAACCGGACCTCCAGCTTCTTTGATTGTTCCGGCCTGACCAGCTTCGAGATCTGCGGCTATTCGTTCAAGCCGGCCCAGTTCGGGGTCAGCATCGACGCGTTCGGCGCCGTCAGCGCGCCTACGATCACCTCTGGTGCGGTCCCCGAGCCCGGGACCTGGGCGCTGATGATTCTCGGCTTTGGCCTGGCCGGCGCGGGTCTGCGCCAGCGGCGGGCTCGCGAGGCGGTCGCCGCCTAGGGGACCATCGCCAGGAAGACGCCGATCAGGACGGCGAGGCTGACGCCGGTCAGGATCAGTCCGGTCCGCAGGCGGAAGCGCAGGCTGAAGAACAGGACATAGCCGACCAGGGACAGGGCGAGGACCAGGATGGCCGAGGCGTCGATGATCAGCTTCCAGGCCGCGCCGGCGTTCTTGCCGCGGTGCAGGTCGTTCAGCAGGGTGACGGCGTCGGCCTTCTGGGTCGAGACCTGGGCCTTGCCCGAGGAAAGGTCGACGACGATGTCCGAGGCGCCGCGCACGCCCTCGGTGCGGATCTGGGCCTCGCCGTCCATCGCCTCGCCGCTCTGATAGGCGCCCAGCAGATGGACGTGGCGGCCGACAGCGGCGACGAGCGCGCGGCTGGGGTCGGCGGCCTTCTGCGCGGCGGCGAGCTCGGCCGGCGTCAGGGCGACGGTGGTCTCCGCCGGCGCCTTCTCGGCGGCCGCCTTCAGCCACTCGGGATGGTTCAGGATCAAACCGGTGGCCGAGAAGAACATCAGGGCCAGGAAGGCCAGGGCCGACAGCCAACCGTGCCACAGCCGGGCCTGGCGATAGACCTCGCCCTTCAGGCTGCCGGCGCGCGTCTTGGGCTTGGCGGTTTTCGCGGCCGTCCGTGCGGTGGTCGTCGCCGTCACTTGGTCTTGCCGTAGCTGACCTTGACCGCGCCCAGCTCGTCGGCGGCCGGCAGGGCCGCGCCCACGGGCTTGGCGCCGAGCTGGACCGGAATGGACTGGTAGGTGTGGCCGCCGTGCTCGCGCGAGGCTTCGATGTGGATCAGGTAGGACCCCTGGGCCACCGGTTTGCCGGCCTCGTCCGTGCCGTCCCAGCCGACCGAATACTTGCCTGGCGCGCGGGTCGGACGCCCGACCGAGTCCAGCAGGCCCGGATTCTTCCGGCCGAAGCGGCGCCACCAGACGTAGTTGTCTTCCTGGTAGTCCCGCTTGGTCCCGAGGATCAGCAGGGTCTTGACCGGGTTCTTGTCGGCGTCGGTGACCCAGACGATCACATAGGGCTTGCGGTAGTTGGCCACCGCCACCTTGGGCAGGTTGTACTCGACCTGCACCTGGAAGCCGGAGGGGATGGGCGCGGCGACCTGGCAGGCGGCCCAACCGGGGGTCTCGTACCGCGTCCCGTCCGCCTCGAGGATCATCGCCTCGACGTCCGGGGTGGCGCTGGCCAGCGCCAGGCCCCGGGCCGGCGGCAGCACGGCGAGGGCGGTGGCGAGGGCGTCGGCGTCGAACGCGGTCCTGGCCACGACGGCGGCCTGGCGGCGCGGCGCCGGCTGGCCGGTCGCGGGATCGGTCAGGTGCGAGACTGTCTCTTATACACATCTCCGAGCCCACGAGACTAGGCATGATCTCGT
>CAMFIW010000492.1 GCA_945952355.1 uncultured Phenylobacterium sp.
GTGAAGGCCTTGGCGCCGGTGGCCAGGGGGATGAAATAGGTGAGTGGAAAGCTGCACACGACGCCGAGCGCGATGGCGACGGCGCTGAAGGCGAAGAAGGCGCGGCCGCGCCCCGCCGGATGTCTGGTGTCCACCCGCCTCCCCCAAGAAAACGTGTCGATCGGCGGAGAGGTTATCGGCTTTTGCCGGCCTCGCAACGACGGCGCGCCTAAGGGCGGCGGATCTCGAAATAGGTCTTGGCGTCTCGCATGAAGCCGACGCCCTCGTAGAACCGCAGGGTGGCCTCGGTCCTGGAGCCCGTGGCGAGGAAGACCTTGTGGCAGTCGGCCTGCGCCGCCCGCTCGATCGCGGCCTCGAGGACTGCGCGGGCCAGGCCCTGGCGACGGCGGGCGGCGTCGGTCACGACGTTCTCGATCACGCCATAGGGCCGGGCGCCGCGGGACAGGTTGGGGACCAGGGCGAGCGTGCAGGATGAGACCGCGCGCCCTTCGAGCTCGGCCACGAACGTGGTCGTCAGGTCGGAGGCGAGCAGGGCGGACCAGGCGGCCTGAGCGGCGGCTTCATCTGGAAGAGGGTCATCGGGATGGAGCTGGCGGTAGAGGGCGAGGACCGCCGCCAGGTCGGCGGCCACGGCGGGACGGATCTTGGGAGCGGGCATGGGGTGCAGGTCGACGTCAGTCTTGGCGGAGGGCCGCGTCGAGGCCGGCCCGGGCGGCGGTCCGGGGAAACCGGTAGCGCAAGAACCGGCGATCCGGGGCCAGGTTCGCGAAGCCCAATCCGACGGCGACCTGGTTTTTCACGAGATGCGCTCCGCCTGTTGCGGGTGGAGACTACCGTCCCGTCGAGCATGCCGCCAGGGTGGTCGGGGCGCTTCGACGCCAGACCTCGGGCCTCGAACGGACCTGCTCCGTCTGCTGGGATCGTCTAAGATGCCGCGGATGAAGCTTCCCACCGCCATCCCTCGGCCTCCGACCCGGCCGCATGAAGACGAATGCTGCCGGCGAGGCTGCGACCCCTGCATTCTCGACTACTACGAACGCGCGCTGGACCGCTGGTGCGAGCGGGTTCGCGGCCTGGGCGCCGACCCCGACGCCATCCTGGCCCAGGCCGGCGCCGGATCCGACTAGACGGCCGCTGGCCTGAGGGCGCGGATCAGGGTCCTGAGAAGCATGACAGTCTCGACCTCTGCGTCGGGATCGCTCGGCTGGCGCCACGCGCTCTGGATCGCCACCACCACCTGCTCGGTCGGATTGACATAGAGGCGCTGGCCGAAGCCGCCGAGCGCCAGGCAGGCTCCGGTGTGGAGGCCGTCCGCGTAAGGCGCGCCCGGCAACGACCACCAGTGATAACCGTAGCCTGCCGGACTTCCGGGCATGAGCTGGCCGAAGGCGGTCGCCCCGCTGTCGGGCTGGCCGGCGAGGTCGCGCCATCCGGCGGGGAAGACGCGCCGGCCGTCGAAGGCCCGGCCATCCTCGAGGACCAGGAGGCCGAAGCGTCCGAGATCGCGCAGTCGGGCGCTGACGCCGAGCCCGCCCAATTCCAGGCCGCCTTCGGATTCCAACTGCCAGAGGCCGTCGGCCTCCATCCCGGCGGGGGCCCAGACGGCTTCGGCGAGATGGTCGGCGAGGGTGCGGCCGGTCGCCGCCGCGACCACCGCGCCCAGCAGTACGCTCTCGCCTGTCGAATAGTTGAAGGCCGTCCCCTGCGGCGCGGCGCGAGGCAGGCCGAACATGAGGTCCAGGATGGCGCCCGGCCAACGGGCGGCCATCGCCCGACCCAATCGCCGCACGTCGGCGCCGGCAGAATTCTCGCCCTCGTCCCAGGTGACCCCGGACGTCATTCGCAGGAGATTGCGGAGGGTCACGCCCTCGTAGGAAGAGCCGCGCGCTTGAGGCAGGTAGAGGTCGCACGGGGCGTCCAGGCTTGCGATCGCCCCCTCATGGAGCGCCGCGCCCACCAGGGTCGAGAGTAGCGCCTGGGTGAGCGCGAAGCTCGCCCAGCGGCTTTCCGGCCCGTTGCCCATGCCGTAGCGCTCGAACGCGACCCGGCCGTCCTTCAGGATCAGGAATCCGGCGGTGCGCCGACGCGCCATGAAGTCGTCGAGGCGGATCGTCCGCTCGCCCACCTGGAAGGCGTCCTGGGTCAGCGGCCGCTCGTGCGGCGGCAGGGGGCGCACGGCGACGCTGCGGCGGATCGGCCTGTGCGGCCAGATCTGGTCCTGGTTGCGGAAGGTCGCCGCCTGGTTCTCGGGCGTCGTCCTCATATGGTTCGGAGCGGCGCGCTCCATGCCGGGGCCCATGCCGCCACCCAGTTCGTCGCCCTGTCCGGCCATGGCTTCCTCCCCGTCGAGAGGTGGCCAAATCGCGCCGGACGGACAGGTCTTCAACGCAAGTTATGTTGGCTTGCGCGGGCGGCCCCCGCCTGGCACGGTTTCGCCCAGGCCAGCTTCCCGAAACCCGCTTGACGCCCCTCCGGCGCGGCGGAGGCTAGATGTGTCCGGCCTTGATGTAGTCGACCATCTGGGTGAGCACCGTGCCCCAGCCGTCGTGGAAACCCATCTCTTCATGTTGCTGGCGGCCGGCCTCGCTGCCGTGGATCGCGATGGCGCGATAGAGCGTGCCGGCCCCCTTCGGCGTCAGGTCGATGACGGCGGTGAAGAACGGGTTCGCCGAGGGCCGCCAGCCGCCGAGCAGGGTGTCGGTGGTCACCAGGCGCTGGTTCGGCACGACGTCGAGGTAGCACTGGGTGTTGGGGAATTCCTGGCCCTCGGGCGAGCGCATCGTGAAATTGAGCGCGCCGCCGGGGCGCAGGTCGAGGTCGCAGCTGGTGATCTCCCAGGGCTTGGGAGCGAACCACTGACGCAGGTGGTCGGGCGTGGTCCAGGCGCGCCAGACGAGCTCCACCGGGACCTCGATCTCGCGTTCGAGCACGAGGTCGAGCTTGGGGTCGGTGGCGATGGTCGGCAGGGTCATCGGGTGTCCTCTTGCTTGAGTTTGAGCAGGTAGCTGTCCAGTTGATCGAGGCGTCGCTCCCAGAGCGTGCGCTGGCGGCCGAGCCAGTCCTCGGCGAGGCGGAGCTGGTCGGTGGCCAGTTCGTAGGTCCGCACCCGGCCGGCCTTGCGCGAGCGCACCAGCCCGCTGCCCTCCAGAACCTTCAGATGCGCGACGAAGGAGGGCAGGGCCATGTCGTACGAGGCCGCGAGCTCGCTGACCGAGGCCGGGCGCAGGGTTAGCCGTTCGACCACGTTGCGCCGGGTCGGATCGGAGAGCGCGCGGAAGATGCCGTCGACGACGGCCGGATTCGGCGGTGGCGGGGCGCCGGCGGCGGCTTGCAGTGACACGGTGGCTCCCTCCGGAATGCGGGTGGCGAGGCGGCCTAGATTACTTAGGTTATTTCCTTAGTAATG
>CAMFIW010000493.1 GCA_945952355.1 uncultured Phenylobacterium sp.
GTCCGAGGGTCTTGGCGATCTCCGCCTGTGCGGCTGGATTGAGCACGAAATAGACCCGCACCGGCGAGGCGCCCAGCAGAGGGTCGAGCGTGATCAGGGCGTGGAGTTCCGGAATCGCCGCGACCAGGGCCGCACGGCCGTCGCGGCGGACTTCGCGCTGCAGGGGGATGACGTCCGCCGTCATGGCCTCGCTCGCCTTAATCCTACCTTCCCAATAGGATTATAATAATTTCAGCGGAGGTCAACCTCGGCGGGGTGATTGCGAAGGCTCAGAAGTTCTCGGGGTCGGCGCCAAGGAAACTCGAAGGCCGCCGGACTGTCGCGCGCCGAGCGGCCGCCCATATCCAGGACGAGGGCCCTTCAGGAGATGGCATCATGTCCGCCGAGACCGCATTGCGCGCAACCGCCCCTGCCCCGCTGCCCGCCGTCGAGAGCCGGCTGGGCTTCACCCGCCCGAGCGCCGAGACGCTTTACACCTACGCTTACGAGCCGCCGGATGGACAGCCACGAACGAACGTCGAGCTCGACGAGCGCACCGTCCTGATCGCCGACGCCCGGCCGGTGGCCGACACTTTCTCGCTCGACGAGCAAGGCTTCCAGCTGATCCGCCACAGGACGGCGGTGCGCGACTTCTGGGACGAAGCCCAGACCCTGGCGCTCGGCCATCCCGAGGCCGCCGAGATCGTGATGGCGGCGACCGGAGCCTCGCGGGTGGTGGTGTTCGACCATACCCTGCGCCGCCGCCTCACGGGGGCGGAGGATCGCACCGTGGGCCTGCCCCGGCAGCCCGCCACCCGCGTCCATGTCGACCAGACGGTGCGTTCCGGCCCGCAGCGGGTCCGCGACCTGCTGGGCGAACAGGCCGAGGATCTTCTGAGCAAGCGCGCGGCGATCATCAACGTCTGGCGTCCCATCGGCGCGCCAGCCCGAGACTGGCCGCTGGCGCTCGGCGACGCCGCAAGCTTCGATCCAGTCGAGCTCCTGCCCTCCGAGCTGCGCTTCCAGCATCGCACCGGCGAGACCTACGGCGTCGCCTACAATCCCGCCCAGCGCTGGTACTACGTCCCCGACCTGCAACTCGACGAGGCGATCCTGATCAAGTGCTGGGACTCGGCGAACGTCGCGCGCTTCGCCCCGCACACCGCCTTCGAGGATCCGACCACTCCGCCCGGCACGCGGCCACGCGAGAGCATCGAGTTCCGCACCATCGCCTTCTTCGACTGAGGCTCAGGCGAGCTGGGCCTCGGCGCTCGCCTTGGCCGAAGGATAGTCGGCCTTGCCGTTGGCGGCACGGATGTCGCGGTCGGCGACCACGATCCGTTTGGGGGTCTTGTAGCCCGCCAGGTTGGCGCGGACGTGGGCCCGCAGCACCGCCTCGTCGAGGCTGGCGCCGGCGGCCAGTCGCACCACCCCGGTCACCGACTGGCCCCACTTCTCGTCGGGCATGCCGACGACCAGGGCGTCCTCGACGCTGGGATGGGTCTTCAGCGCCTCTTCGACCTCTTCCGGGAAGACCTTCTCGCCGGCGGTGTTGATGCAGGCGTTGCCGCGACCCAGCAGGGTCAGCGTCCCGTCCGCCTCGACCACGCACCAGTCGCCGGGGATCGAGTATCGGACGCCGCCGATCGTGCGGAAGGTGCGCGCCGTCTTTTCCTCGTCCTTGTAGTAGCCGACGGGATTGGGCGGGCCGATCGCCACGATGCCCGGGACGCCTGAGCCAGGCTCGACCGGATTGTCGTTCTCGTCGAACACTTTGCAGCGCTCGCCGAGCATGAACTTGGCGGTCTGGACCTCCATGCCCTTGGCCATCATCGACTGGCCCATGCCGAGCGCCTCTGAGGACGAGAAGCCGTCGGAGAGCATGGCTCCAGGCATGTGCTCCAGCATCCCCTGCTTGACCTCGTAGGACCACATCACGCCCGACGAGACGATCACCATGATCGACGATACGTCCCAGCGTCCGGGGTTCTCGTTCAGGGCGTTGAGGATCGGCCGGCCGAAGGAGTCGCCGACGATCACCAGGGTCTGGGGCTTGTGCCGGTCGACCGCGTCCAGCAGCTCGATGGGATCGAAGGCGGCGCCTTCCAGGGTGATCACCGTGCCGCCGGCCAGCATGGTCCCCATGCCGGTCAGAAGGCCCGTACCGTGCATCAGGGGCGGGGCCGGCAGGATGCGGCCCTGTGGACCGACGGTCTTGGCCGCCGCCGCCAGCGCCTCGAGGGTCTCGGGCACGGGACCCAGCTTGCGCGCCGCCTGCAAGGTGATTTCGCGCAGGTCGTCGTGCGCCCACATCACGCCCTTTGGCATGCCGGTGGTGCCGCCGGTATAGATGAAGAACTGGTCGTCGCCCGACCGCTCGACCTCCACCGGGCCACCATTGCCCTCGGCCGCCAGGTCCTCGAAGCGCTCGGCGAAGTCGGCGACCTTGCCGTCGGCGCTGACTTCCACCCAGGTCTTCACCTTGGGCAGGCGCGGCCGGATCTGGGCCACCGCGTCACGGAATTCCGAAGCATAAACAACGGTCTGCGCGTCGGAGTTGTCGAAGATGTACCAGACCTCTTCCGGCGTATAGCGGTAGTTGACGTTCACGTGGGTCAGGCGCGCCTTGAACCCAGCGGCCACGGCCATCAGGTATTCTGGCCGGTTGCGCATGTAGATGGCGATCTTGTCGCCGGGCTGGGCGCCGCGGGCGATCAGGGCGCGGGCGAGGTTGTTGGTGATCTGCCGGGACTCGCCCAGCGTGACCACCCGCGCTCCATGGATGAAGGCGGCATGGTCCTGCGGCAGGACCGGCTCGACCGCATCCAGTATGTCTCCGAAATTCCAACCCACGCGACGTCTCCCCAATCTTGGCGCCCGGTCTTTCGCCGGCCCGCCAGCATTGGCGAGATAGCGCCGAGCGTCCAGCCGTCACCTGGCGGAAGGGCCGGACTTTACTTGGCGGAATGGGATGTCCCGATCGACTTCCGGCTCCTTGGGCAGGCCCAGCACGCGCTCGCCGATGATGTTGCGCTGGATCTGGTCGGTGCCACCACCGATCGAGGTGAAGTAGGCGTTGAGCGACAGGAAGTTGGCGTCCTCGGCCCGCGGGTGGTCGGGTCCTTCCAGCAGGCTGCCGGCCCCCAGGATCGCGGTCCGAACGCGCGCCTCCTCGTGTAGGATTCGGCTCATGGCGAGCTTGCCCAGGCTCATCACCGGCGATGACGAGCCCTGGGCGAGGTCGGCCTTGGCTCGGGCGGTGTTCAGCGCGTTCAGCCGCTTGTAAGCGATCACCTGGGCAAGGTCTTGGCGCAGCAAGGGATCGCCGAGCCGCCCGGCCTCGCGGGCCAGCGCGATCAGCGGCTCCTCGGTACGCGATTCCGGCGCGCCGCTGCGGGCGCCTCGCGCCCCCTCCCCCATCAC
>CAMFIW010000494.1 GCA_945952355.1 uncultured Phenylobacterium sp.
TCACGGCTTCGCCTCGGACCGTCGCGCCGACTATTCGCCCGACGGCGCCCGGCTCGCGCGCCTGCGCACACTGGCCCTCTTCGCCCGCAATGGCGGCGGGCGCGGCGAGGGCGCCTAGGGCTCCTCGATCAGCCTGCGAACCTCCGGCTCACGTTCCAGGCTGCGAGCCAGCGCCGCCTGGGCGACCAGGATGCCGATACCGGCGGCGTAGGCCGAGAACACGCCGGCCGGATAGGGCCCGCCGTGGGTCGCCACCGCCACCTGCCAGTAGATGAACAGGGCCGCGCCGGCGAGCAGGCCGACGCCGGACAGGACCGAGACCCAGGTCTGGCCGAATCCCGCCTGGAACGTCAGCCAGACATAGCGCTTCAGCACCCGCCGCGTGGGCGGAATGAGCAAGGGCAGCGCGAGGGACAGGAACAGGAAGCCGGCGGGCCATAGCAAGGTCACCTGGGCCTTCAGCCCAGTCGCGCCAGGCAAGGCGACGAAGGCGTTCGCGACGGCCCCCGCATAGATCAGGCCCGCGGCGCTCACCGCCACGTCCTGCATGCGCTTGAAGTCGCGCCAGGCGCGCACATACCCCATGCCGCGATCCTAGCGGCGGATGCGGCGCGGTTAAGGCGCCGCGCGGCCCGTCGCCGAGTCCGCTCGGCTTCGCTATGTTTCGAGTCACGTCAGTTTCGGGACCCGCCGTGCCGCCCGCCATCCGCGCCTTCCTGGCCGCAGCCCTGGCGGCGAGCGCCTGCCCCGCCCGCGCCGGCGAGATGGCCTGCTGGGTCGATCGGGGCGTGCTGGTGGTGGCCGCCGAGATCGACGGCGTGGACGGCGACTTCATCCTCGACACCGGAACGGCCCGCACCCAGGTCCACGCGGACCGCGCGGAGGGTGAGGGCTTCACGACCCCAGAGTTCCACGCCGACGTGCGCCTGGGCGGCTATCGCCTGCCCGACCGGCCGATCCTCGCCGCCAGCCTCGACGCCCGGACCTTCTACTTCCCGACGCCGGTGGCCGGGGTGATCGGCGCCGACCTCCTGTCGGGCTTCGTGCTTGACGTGCGCTACCAGCCCTGCCGGGTGGCCCTGTGGCGGCCGCAGGAGGCGCCTGCGCTGGACGAGGGCGTGAACCTCGCCATGACCGTCGCCGCCGACGGACGCCCCTTGCTGGACGCCGCCGCGGGCGACGACGCCCAGACCGCGGCCGGCCTGTTCGTCCTGGCCACCGGCCTCGACGTCGCCGCACGGCTCGCCGACGACCTGGCGGCCGCTCCGGGCATCGCCAAGCCGGTCGAGCTCCTGCCGGGCGGCGTCGCCCTGCGTCCCCTGAAGAGCCTCGCCTTCCAGCGCGAGATCTGGCGCGACGTCTCCACCGGCCTGGTGTCCCGCGCCGACCTGCCGCCTGGCGCCCTGGGCGAGCTCGGCCCCGAGATCCTCGCCCGCTGGCGCTGGCGTTTCGACTTCCCGCAAGGGCGCGCCACGCTCACGCCCCTGGACTGACCTCGCGTTCCCGAGGCGGCGGGGCGGCCCCATGGCGGACGCCGCCCAACGAAAAGGGGCCCCGGTCGCCCGGAGCCCCGCGCATCTGATAGGCGCCCGCGGCCCTAGTGGGCGACG
Source organism: uncultured Phenylobacterium sp. (assembly GCA_945952355.1). Taxonomy (GTDB): domain Bacteria; phylum Pseudomonadota; class Alphaproteobacteria; order Caulobacterales; family Caulobacteraceae; genus Phenylobacterium. The sequence goes on from CAMFIW010000494.1 coordinate 1,611, forward strand.
TTCTTCCAGATCTTCTTGTAGCTGAACCACAGCAGGCCGCTGAAGATCAGCAGGTAGATCATCGCCGCAACGCCGAACGCCTTGCGCTCTTCCATCTTGGGCTCCGCAGCCCAGGCGAGGAAGGCTGAAACGTCCTTGGCTTGCTGGTCGACGGTCGACTTGGTGCCATCGTCGAATGTCACCTTGCCGTCGGCGAGCGGGGGCGGCATGCCGATGAAGCCGCCGACCGGCACGCTCTTCGCGTCTCCCTTCCAGAACGAGCCGAGGTCTCCCGGGAAGTAGGGATTGTAGTACTTGCCGGGCGGCACGGTCAGGCCGGTGGGCGCATGACCGAAGCCGGTCAGCAGCGAGTAGACGTAGTCAGGACCGCCCTCGCGGGCCTTGGCCATGTCGGACAGGTCCGGCGGCATGGCGCCGCCGTTCGACGCCCGGGCCGCCGGCTCGTTCGGGAACGGATGCGGGAAGCGGTCGGCCGAGGTGCCGGGGCGCTTCACGGTGTCGCCGGTCTCGGAGTCGATGTCGTCGAACTGATAGTCCTTGGCGATCGACTTCACATAGGGGTTGTCGTTCGGGTTCTTGTACTTCTCGTCATAGAAGGGACCACCCTTCTGGCCGAGGTTGCGGAACGACATCAGCTCCATCGCGTGGCAAGCCGAACAGACCTCACGATAGACCTTGTAGCCGCGTTGCAGCTGGGCCTGGTCGAACTTGCCGAGCGGGCCGGTGAAGGACCATTCGACCTTCTTGGGCTCTTCCTCGGTGGTGGCGGCCGTCGCATGGCCGGCCACGAGAGCGAGACCCAGCGCCGCGAGAGCGAAACCTTTGCGCAGCATCGAGGCTCAACCCCTCTTTTCAGGCGAAGCCGCGGCGCCGGCCGGCGCGTTGGCGGGATGGGACAGAACGGGAGAGCTGATCGATTCCGGCTGCGGCAGCGGGGTCTCGGTGAGGCCCAGGACCGGCAGGATGATCAGGAAGTAGGCGAAGTAGTACAGCGCCGCGACGCGGGACAGCCACACCATCGAGTTCAGGTCGGCGTCGCCGAGCTGGAAGGTGTCGAGGCCCGGGATGACGTGCGCGTCCGGGAGGTTGCCGCCGCAGAAGCCGAGGATCAGGCACACCACCACGAAAATGATGAAGTAGAGCTTGGCCGCCGGACGGTAGCGCATGGAGCGCACCTTCGAAGTGTCGAGCCACGGCAGGATGAAGAGCATGGCGATGGCGCCGCCCATCATCAGCACGCCCGCCAGCTTGTTCGGGACGGCGCGCAGGATCGCGTAGAACGGCAGGAAGTACCATTCGGGCACGATGTGGGCCGGGGTCACCAGCGGGTTGGCCTTCACGTAGTTGACCGCGTCGCCGAGCGCGTTCGGGTTAAAGAACACGAAGGCCGCGTACATGATCAGGAAGACCGAGATCGCGAAGCCGTCCTTCACCGTGTAGTACGGGTGGAAGGGGACGGTGTCCTCCTTGGACTTCACGTTCACGCCGGTCGGGTTGTTGTTGCCCGGCACGTGCAGCGCCCAGATGTGCAGGCCGACGACGCCCGCGATCATGAAGGGCAGCAGGTAGTGCAGCGAGAAGAACCGGTTCAACGTCGGGTCGTCCACCGCGAAGCCGCCCCACAGCCAGGTGGTGATCTTCGGGCCGATGACCGGCAAGGCGCCGAACAGGTTGGTGATCACGACGGCGCCGTGGAAGCTCATCTGGCCCCAGGGCAGCACGTAGCCCATGAAAGCCGTGGCCATCATCAGCAGGTAGATCACGCAGCCCAGCAGCCACAGGACCTCGC
>CAMFIW010000495.1 GCA_945952355.1 uncultured Phenylobacterium sp.
GGCGCCGGGATTGCGGAGCGCCCCAACGCAAAACGGCCGCCCCGAAGGGCGGCCGTCCCACGAACTTCCGATCCGGACCGCTTAGCGCGGCGCCAGGATCATGATCATCTGGCGGCCTTCCATCTTCGGCTCGTACTCGACCTTTGCGACCGGCTCGAAGTCGGCCTTTACTTGCTGCAGCAGCTTCATGCCGAGTTCGGGGTGGGCCAGTTCGCGCCCCCGGAAGCGCAGGGTGACTTTCACCTTGTCGCCTTCGTCGAAGAAGCGGTGCATGGCCTTGGCCTTCACCTCGTAGTCGTGCGTGTCGATGTTCGGCCGCAGCTTGATCTCTTTGATCTCGACGACCTTCTGCCGCTTGCGCGCCTCGTTCTTCTTCTTCTGCTCCTGGAATTTGAACTTGCCGTAGTCCAGGATCTTGCAAACGGGCGGATCCGCGTTCGGGACGATCTCCACGAGATCGAGACCCGCCTCCTCTGCGGCTTCCAGGGCGGAGGACGTCGGCATGACGCCCTGCTTCTCGCCGTGCTGGTCGATCAGAAGGACCCGGGGAACGCGAATGTCATCATTGATGCGCGGACCGTCTTTGACGGGCGGCGCCTGCATGGGGCGGCGAATAGGCTTTTGCTCCGTGAGCTGTTTCTACGCACGACGCGCCGGCAGCGCACGGCGCTCCGACGTATCGGCTCAGTATATGACCGCGGGACCGCTCCCAATCAAGCTTCGCCCGTGCTGCAAAATGGCCGGCGCGCGTTGCTTCGCCCGGCGCTCCCTTTTTGCAACACCGGGTATGACTCAGGCCGGCTGGGGAGAGGCCGGGACGAGGAAGTCCGCGGCCCGCTCCACGGTATCGACGGACAGCGCGCCGAGATCGTCGGCCTGGACGATCGTCACGTGGCCGCGCGGCGCCGACAGGCCAGGGTCCGAGGCCTTTGAGAACAACACGATGGTGGGCGCTCCGGTGGCTGCGGCCAAGTGCGAGGGACCTGTGTCGTTGCCCACCACGAGAGCGGCTTTGGCGGCCATGGTCGCCACGCTTGCGAAGTCGGTGCGACCGGTCAGGTCGCGCGCCGTTCCGACATGTTTCTGGATTTCGCGCGCCACCGCGCCCTCCTGCAGCCCGCCGATGATCACGATGTCGAAGCCGCGCCGGTTCAGCCGCCGGGCGAGCTCGCCGTAGCTCTCGGCGGGCCATCGCTTGTCCAGCCGATGAGCCGAGCCGCCGGGTATCATCATCACATAGGGTCGGGGCTTGACCGCGCCCGGAACCGGAGCCGCCGTCCGCTTCAGCACCCAGCTGAGATCCGGGAGCGGCGCCGAGCCGGGCGTCACCGGGGCGTCGGGCCATATGCCGGCATACTTGAGCTGGTCGGCCTGCCGCTCCAGCGTATGCATCCGGTCCCGGTTGCGGTTCTTGTGCGGCAAGGAGCAGCCGAAGGCGATGCCCGACCATTCCGGCGGCATGGGCCGCAGAAGGTGGAAGATCCGCGCCGAGGCCGACGAGGTCTGCAGATCGTAGACCCGGTCGTAGCGCGCCGCCTTCAGCCGTCGCCGCAGCGCGAGCCACGCGCGCACGCCGTCTGGCTTGCCGTCCACCTCGACGGCGTTGAAATAGGGGCAGGAGCGCGCCAACGCCTCGTAGGGCGGGGTGGTCAAAAGCGTGATGTGGGCGCGCCGGTGCGCCTCGCGGATCTTCTTCATCGCCGCGAGCGCCAGGACGAAGTCGCCCAGCGCCGACAGCTTGATCACCAGGATGCGCTTGATTTCTCGTGCCGGCATCAGTCCGCGCTCCGGGCGGCGAGCACGCGGGCATAGGCGTCCAGGGTCGCCTCGCACATGGCGTCGACCGAATAGAGTTGGCGGGCCCGGTTGGCGGCGGCCTGACCCATGGCCGACAGCCGGGCGCGTCCAGCATCGAGCGTGCGACCGATCGCGGCGGCCCAGGCGTCGGCATCGCCCGCCTTGACCAGCCATCCCGTCTCGCCGTGCACCACCGTCTCGGCCGTCCCGCCATGGTCGGAGGCCAGAACCGGGCGGCCCATCACCTGGGGTTCCACGGCCGTGCGCCCGAAGCTTTCCGGCTGGGTCGACGGCAGCATGGCGACCTCGGCGGCCAGGTAGGCGGCCGGCATGTCGTCGCAATGGCCCACGAGCCGCACCTGGTCGCGCAGCCCGGCCACGGCGATCGCGTTCTCCAACTCCTCCCGATAGCCGGTGCGGCCCTGGTCGTCGCCGGCGAAGATGATCAGGAAGTCGCGCCCCTCGGCCCTCAACTTGGCCGCGGCCTCGATCACCGTCAGATGGCCCTTGATGCGGGTCAGCCGCCCGGCCAGCAGGAACTTCAGCCGCGTTTCGCGTTCGGCGATTCCCCAGGCCTCGCGTAGGGCCTGCACGCGCTCTGGCGTCACCCAGCTCGGATTGAAGCGATCGAGGTCCACCCCGCGTGGGATCGAAACGATCCGCGCCGGGTCGATCCGGTGCTCGGCCAGCACGTGGTCGCGCGTATAGTCCGAATTGGCGATGACGAGGTCGCCGCGGGTCATGACGGCATTGTACCAGCGCTTCAGGCTGGACCGCGCGCGATAGACTCCATGATAGGTGGCCACGAAGGGGGTCTTGGTCGCCTGCGCCGCCCAAAGGGCGGAGAAGGCCGGCGCGCGCGAGCGGGCGTGGACCAGGCTGACCCTCTCGCGCCGGATCAGGTCCACCAGCCGGGCGGCGTTGCCCAGCATCACCAGCGGATTCTTGGACTGCACCGGCATCTGGGCGAGGCGCCCGCCGTCGGATTCCAGCCGCGCCGCCATGCGGCCGCCCCGCGTGGCGACCAGGGCCTTGCCGCCGCCGCGCACCACCGCTTGGGCCACGTCGATGGTCGTCTGTTCCGCCCCGCCTGTCTCGAGCTCGGGAACGACCTGCAGCAGCGTGAAGTCTGGGGGAAGTTTCACGGGGCCTTGCATAGCGCACGCAGGGGTTTGGTAAACCCCGCTCCACGCAGACGTGAGCCGCGCGACCGGCTATGGATCGCCCATGAGCGAAGAGAGCGGTTTCCTCGCGCGGCCGGACGGCGCGCGCATCGCCTGGCGCCGAATTGCCGGCCGGGGCCCCACCGTGGTCTGGCTGGGCGGTTTCAGGTCCGATATGGCGGGGACCAAGGCCCAGGCCCTCGCCGACTGGGCGGCCGCCCAAGGTCGCGCCTATGTGCGCTTCGACTATTTCGGCCATGGCGAATCGGAGGGCGACTTCGCCGAGGGTGCGATCACCCGCTGGCGCGAGGATGCGCTGGCCGTGATCGACCAGCTCACGGAGGGGCCGCTGGTGCTGGTCGGCTCCTCCATGGGGGGGTGGATTTCCTGCCTCGTCGCTGTCTCTTATACACATCTCCGAGCCCACGAGACTAGG
>CAMFIW010000496.1 GCA_945952355.1 uncultured Phenylobacterium sp.
CCCCGCACGACCCGCCTCATGGTCTACGCCAACATGCGCCTGTCGCGGGACGCCGCCGACACCGTCGCCGGGGCGGACGCCGGCGCCGCGGGCGGCCTCTTCGCGCGCCTCAACGCCGCCACCGCCTATATCGAGCCGGAACTGGTAGCCCTGCCGCCCGCGCGCCAGGCGGAACTGGCCGCCGACCCGCGCCTCGCCCGCCACCGCTTCACCCTGCTGCAGGTCGCCGCCCGCGCCGCCCATGTCCTGCCCGCCGACCAGGAGGCCCTGGTCGCCGGCGTCGCGCCGCTGCAGCTCGCCCCCGCCACGATCCGCGACACCTTCACCAACGCCGAGCTGCCCTGGCCCACCGTCACCGTCGCCGGCCAGCCGCGCCGCCTGAACGCCAAGGGGCTGCGCGAGACCCTGCAGGACCCCGACCGCGACACCCGCCGCCGCGCCTGGGAGGCCTTCTCCGCCACGCGCGCCGCCTTCCGCCAGACCGAGGCCGCCCTGCTGTCCGCTTTCCTCGCCGGCGAGGGCTGGGAGGCTCGGCTTCGCCGCTGGCCGAGCCAGACGGACTTCATCACCGCCGCCGACCCCATGCCGGCCGGCGCCTTCGAGGCCCTGTCGACCCAGGTCCAGCGGGCCGCCGAGGGCCCGCTGTCGCGCTACTATGCGCTCAAGGCCCGCAAGCTCGGCCTGCCGGCCCTGGCCAGCTACGACCTCGCCGCCCCCTTCGTCGCCGACACCCGCGTCTATTCGATCGACGAGGCCCGCCAGATGACCCTGGCCGCCGTCGCCCCCCTGGGCGGCGAATATCGCGACCGCCTCGCCAGGGGCCTCGCCCAGCCCCTGATGGACTGGCGGCCGACCCCCACCAAGGCCCCCGGCGCCGCCACCTACTACGTCGCGGCCGACATCCCGGGCTATGTCGAGCTGTCCTTCAACGGCGCCTATGACGATGTGTCCTCCATGGCCCACGAGTGGGGCCACTGGATGCACTGGGACTATTCCCGCGCCTCGGGCCGCCCCTACGAGACCCTGTTCCCGCCGGTGACGGTCGGCGATGCGCCCTCGCTCCTGCACGAGATGCTGCTGGTCGACCGCGCCGTCTCCACCGCCCGTGGCCGCGAGGCGCGCATCGCCGCGCTGACCAACGCCGTCGAGACCCTGCGCAGGACCTATTACGGCGTCGCGCCCCAGGCCGCCTTCGACCTCGCCGTCCGCGCCGCCTCCGACCGCGGCGACCCGCTCGACCCCGACCAGGTCTCGGCCCTCTATTGCGAGACCCAGAAGCGGTTCGCCCCGGCCGGCGTGGCCTGGGACCCGCGCGACTGCGACGGCTGGGTCACCGAGCCCTACGTCTTCTACGACCTCTATTTCTACCGCTACCTGCTGGCGGCCAGCGCCGCCGCCTACTTCGCCGAGCGGGTGGAGCAGGGCGACCAAGCGGCCATCGCCCGCTACCGCGCCTTCCTCACCGCCGGCGGCTCGGCCGACGCCGCCACCCTGCTGAAGGCCGCCGGCTTCGACCCGGCCGACCCGGCCGCCTACGCCGCCATGACGCGCCGCCTGGACCGCCTGGTCACCCAGCTCGAAAAGGAACTCGCCGCCAACTCGCCCAGCGGGACGGGATACCTATTTTCCACCCCGGACCGTCCCACTCGCACAGCCGGGGAATAGGGTTCCTGGCCCCGGCCTCCGGCTGGGCTAGGCCCGCGCCACGGCCCGGCGGCGCGCGGTCGCGCCGACCAGGCCGAAGCCCAGGATCATCATCGCCCAGGTCGCGGGCTCCGGCACGGCGGCATAGCCGGGGACCATCGAGTCCACGAGGTTGGCGCGGACCTCCTCGGAGAGCGAGGGGTCGTAGTCCATGACGAAGGTGTGGCTGGCGTCGACCCAGCCATAGCGGTTGCTCGGAGTCTGCAGCCAGGCCACGGCCAGGATCGTCTCGCCCGGATTGATCATCACCGGGGAGCCCGAGCAGCTCGAGGTCGCCAGGTGAATGTTTTGCTCGCCGCCGCTCAGGGAGCCCACGGCGTAGCCGAAGGCCAGCACGCCGGCCGTGGAACAATCGTAGTTGCCGTAGCCTTCGAGCGTCGCCTGCCGGGCGCTGGTGAAGCCTGCCGCCAGCGAGGGATCCCAGATCGCCACCCAGGTCAGGTAGCCGGCCCCGCCCGCCAGGTTGGCGTCGCCCGAAGGCGAGAGGCTGGAGTCGACGATGTGCAGATCGCCGGCATAGGAAAGCTCGGTCGGCGCCGCGCCCTCATAGGTGAAGCTGTTATAGGCGAAGGCGTTGACGTTGATCCGCACGTTGCCGAGCGCATTGTCGGCCTGATGGATTTCCGGCAGCGCGCCACCGCCGAATGAGATGGTGGTGGACGCCGTGGGCGCGCCGAATCCGCCGACCGCGCTGAACGTCGTGTCGGTCCCCTGGAGCGGTCCCCCGGCATAGGCCTCCGCGACCAGGCTGGTGCCGGGGCCGGTGCAGGCCTGGGTGGGCAGCTTGGAGCCGCAGTCGCGCACGGTGATGTAGGAAGCGCTGCCATAGGCTGGCGTGTCCGCATGGGCCGGGGCGGCGGAGATGGCCAGGGCCGCGCCGGCGGCCAGGGCGGAAAGCTTGGAAGCGAGTGACATCTGAACCCCACGAGCGCCGGCTTCCCAACGTGCCGGCTTGTCCCGAAACGCTAGGAGACCGAGCGCCGCGGCGGCCACTCCCAGGTGGTAGGGGAATTTCGGGGCGGTTTCCCGCCTCCGGGGAGGATCGCAACCGTCAGGCGTCGCGGCGGGCCTGGGCGAACATGGCGGTCAGTTCGGACTGGCGCCGCGCGCCGGTCTTCCAGAGCAGGGCCTTGACGATCTGGCGGGTGCTGGATTCCCGCAGGCCCAGGGCCTCGGCCATCTCGCCGACCCCTTCGCCGCGGGCGATCATCACCGCCACCTCGGACTCGCGCGCGGTGAGGCCGTAGAGCCGCCGCAGCAGGGCGGCCGAGGGCTCGGGGCGGCGCATGGGGTCCACCAGGGTGACCAGCGCGCCGGATTGACCGAAGGCGTCGGCCATCGCGGCCTTCAGCGGGGTCACGTCGACCAGCAGGACGCCGCCCGACCGAGTCCGGATCACCAGGGGCCCGGCGTCGACCCCCAGGCGCCCGCCCTCGCCGCCAAGAGCCGCGGCGATCCGCGCCTCCAGGGCGGCGTGGCTGGCTCCACGCTCGGCGATCAGCCGGCCACGGCTCTCGACGAGGCCGTCGCCCAGCAGGGCGCGGGCCAGGTCGTTGATCAGGGTGATGCGGCCCTGGGCGTTCAGCAGCAGGGCCGCCGTCTGGGATTGCAGGGTCGCGGCCATGGCGCCCTCCGACGCGGCGGCGGACAGGGCCGCCGAATAGTTGAGCATCCGCGTGAGATAGGGT
>CAMFIW010000497.1 GCA_945952355.1 uncultured Phenylobacterium sp.
CGGGCGCCTGTTCGGGCGGGATCACCACGGCGACCCTGATGTCCAAGCTCGCCGCCGTCGGCGACGATCGCATCAACTCCGCCTCGCTGATGGTCTGCGTGCTCGATCCGGACATGGCCGACAGCGAGGCCGGCGCACTGGTTTCCAAGCACGGCATCGAAATGGCCCGGCAGCGTTCGGCCAAGAAGGGCGTGCTGGAGGGCTCCTCGCTCTCGCGCACCTTCGCCTGGCTGCGTCCGAACGATCTCGTCTGGAACTACGTGATCAACAACTACCTGCACGGCGAGGATCCGCCGCCGTTCGACGTGCTGTTCTGGAACAACGACTCGACCAACCTGACCGCGGCCCTGCACTCGGACTATCTGCGGGTCTACGAGACCCAGCCGTTCCGCAATCCCGGCGAGGTCGAGCTGGCCGGTCACAAGGTCGACCTGACCAAGGTCAAGCAGGACGTCTTCGTCGTGGCCGGCGTCACCGATCACATCACGCCCTGGAAGGCCTGCTACCGCCTGACCCAGCTGATCGGCTCGCCGAACGTCGACTTCGTGCTCTCGCAGTCCGGCCATATCCAGGCCCTGCTGAACCCGCCCGGCAATCCCAAGGCCAAGTACTTCCACTCGCAGACCCGTCCGCCGGCCTCCATCGACGCCTGGATGAACGGTGCGGCCGAGGAGAAGGCCGGTTCCTGGTGGCCGTTCTGGTCGGAATGGCTCGCCGCCCATTCGGGGGCGAAGAAGGCCGCGCCGAAGGCCGGCGGCTCCAAGAAGCATCCGACCCTCGGTCCCGCGCCGGGGACCTACCTGTTCGACTGAAGAAGGACCTGCAGCTCGTGACCACTCTTGAGAACCCCCGCATCGAGATCATGCGGGCGGGCGGGCGGCAGCTCCGCGTCGCGGTCTGGAGGGCGCGCGAGGCGTCGTCCCGCCGGCCGATCCTGTTCTTCAACGGCATCGGGGCCAATATCGAGCTGATGGCGCCCCTGGCCGACTGGTTCCCGGACCGCGACCTCGTCACTTTCGACATGCCTGGCGTCGGCGGCTCGCCCAAGCCGGTCGCGCCCTACCGGCCCTGGACCATGGCGCTCACCGCCGCGCGCCTGCTCGACAAGCTAGGCTACGACAAGGTCGACGTAATGGGCGTCTCGTGGGGCGGGGGGCTCGCACAGCAGTTCGCCTTCCAGCACCCGAACCGCACCGGCCGCCTGGTCCTGGCCGCGACCTCGGCCGGGGTGATCATGGCGCCAGGCGACATCGGCGCCCTGTCCAAGATGGCCGACCCCAAGCGCTATATCGACCCGGAGTTCATGCGCCGGAACTTCGAGGCGCTCTACGGCGGCGAGACCCAAGGCTCTGACGGCCATATCGGTCGCATCGTGCCGCCCAGCCGTGCGGGCTACCTCTACCAGCTCATGGCCATGGCCGGCTGGACCAGCGTACCGTTCCTGCCGCTGATCAAGGCCAGGACCCTGGTGATCATGGGCGACGCCGACCGCATCGTGCCCCTGGTCAACGGCAAGTTCCTGGCGCGCCTGATTCCGCACGCGACCCTGGAGATCATCGAGGGTGGCGGCCACCTGTTCCTGGTCAGCCGCGCCGCCGAGTCCGCACCGAAGATCCGCGCCTTCCTCGACGCCGACCAACCTGCCGCGAAGAAGGCCGCCGCCTAGATCGGGTCGGCGGCGATGCGCTTGTCGAGATAGGCGCCGACGCGTTGTTCCACGTCCGGCAGGTTCTCGGCCCAGAAGTGTGTCGCGCCATCGACCAGCTCGTGGTCGATCACGATGCCCTTCTGGGTGCGCAGCTTGGAGACCACCCGGTCGACCTCGACCGGCGGCACGACCGTGTCGGCGCTGCCGTGCAGGATCAGGCCCGAAGCCGGGCAGGGGGCCAGGAAGCTGAAGTCGTACATGTTGGTCGGCGGCGAAACCGAGATGAAGCCGTCCGTCTCCGGACGCCGCATCAACAGCTGCATCCCCACCCAGGCGCCGAACGAGTAGCCGGCCACCCAGCACTGGCTCGCGGCCGGGTTGGTGCTCTGCAGCCAGTCCAGCGCCGTCGCGGCGTCCGCCAGCTCGCCGATGCCCGAATCGAATTCGCCCTGGCTGCGGCCCACCCCGCGGAAATTGAATCGCAGCACCGAGAAACCGCGCTTCATGAACAGGTGGAACAACTGCACCGCCACCGGATGGTTCATCTGGCCGCCGGCCTTCGGATGCGGATGCAGGATCAGCGCGATCGGCGCCGTCTCGCTCTTGCCGGCCGAATACCGGCCCTCGATCCGCCCGGCCGCGCCGGTCAGAACCACCTCAGGCATGCGATCCTCTTCACTTCTGAGCCGCGAATAGTTGACTAACGCGCTCGGTCTTCCTAAGTCGCGCTTGAGCCTTGCGGGCTTGGGCGCCGAGCGGTCGCCTTAGCACAAGGCTTTGGCGAAACGCTCGAAAAAACCGCACCGGACGCTCTGACCCATGCGCCTCTCCACCAAAGGCCGCTACGCCGTGATGGCCATGGCCGACCTGGCCCGCCGCCAGGACGCAGCCGAGGCGGGCGAGCGCGCGGTGTCCCTGGCCGACATCGCCGCCCGCCAGCAGATCTCGCTCTCCTATCTCGAACAGCTCTTCGCGCGCCTGCGCCGGCGCGGCCTGGTCAGGAGCCTGCGGGGCCCGGGCGGCGGCTATCTGCTCGCCCGCACCTCGGCCGAGACCACCATCGCCGAGATCGTCATGGCGGTCGACGAGCCCCTGCGCGCCACCCGCTGCAAGGGCAAGGGCTGCATGCTGAAGGGCGAGCGCTGCCTGACCCATGACCTGTGGGAAGAGATGGGCCGCCAGATCCACGGCTATCTCGCCTCGGTCTCCCTGGCCGACGTGGTGGGCGGCAAGCTCGCCCGCCATCCGGAGGCGGCATGACCAGGCCCGCCGTCTATCTCGACTACAACGCCACCGCGCCCGTCCGCCCCGAGGCGATCGAGACGACGGCGCGCGTGCTGTCGAGCGTCGGCAATCCGTCCTCCGTCCACGCCGCCGGCCGCGCCGCCCGCGCCGTGGTCGAGCAGGCCCGTGACGACATCGCCGCCCTGATCGGCGGCCCGGCCTCCACCGTGGTCTTCACCGGCGGCGGCACCGAGGCCAATGTTCTGGCCATCGGCAGCGCCGTCGCCACCGGCTCCAGGCGGCTGATCGTCAGCGACATCGAGCACGACAGCATCCTGGAAACCGCAAAGGTCTCCGGGGCTTCCGTTGAAGTCCTGCCAGTCACCGCCGACGGCCTCGCCGACCTCGGCTGGCTCTCCGCGCGCCTTGCGGCCTGGGACGCCGCCGACGGCCGCCCCTTCGTCGCCCTGATGGCCGCCAACAACGAGACCGGCGTCGTCCAGCCGGTGCGCGC
>CAMFIW010000498.1 GCA_945952355.1 uncultured Phenylobacterium sp.
CCCCTCGTCCGCGCCGACAGCCCGGTCCAGGCCATCGGGGTCGAGGATGTAGCCGGGGCCGTCGCCGACGCCGTGGCCGGCCGCATACCCTCCGGCGCGGAATTGGACCTGGTGGAGCCGGACCTCCGCAGCCTGGCCGAGACGGTCGGTCAGTTCCGCGCCTGGCTTGGGCTGCCGTCCGCGCCCGTCGTCCGCCTGCCGGACGCCATCGCCGGCATGACGAGCTTCGGCGCAGACCTGCTGGGTCTCTTGGGCTGGCGCTCGCCCCTGCGCACCACCGCCATGGCGGTCATGGCCCAGGGCGTCACCGGCGATCCCGCGCCGGCGCGGACCCTGCTCGGCCGCGATTTCGCAGCCTTGCCCCAGGTTCTCGCCGCCATGCCGGCCGGAGTCGCGGAGCTGTGGTTCGTCCGGCTCTGGCTGCTCAAGCCTGTCATCCTGGGCGGCCTCGGCGTCTTCTGGGCGGTGTCCGGCCTGGTCGGCTTCGCCCAGGCCGGACACGCCGCCGCCATCCTGACCGATCGCGGAATGCCGTCCGCGCCGGCGATGATCGCGGTGCTTGCCGGCTCGGCGGGCGATCTGGCGCTGGGGCTTGGCGTCATGGTCCGGCGTTTCTCCCGCCCGGCCCTGCTCGGCATGATCGGGGTGACGGCGGCCTACATGGCCGGATCCCTGGTCTTCGCGCCCGACCTCTGGCTCGATCCGCTGGGGCCGATGGTCAAGGCGGTTCCCGCCGCCGTGCTGGCCCTGGTTGGCCTCGCCCTGCTGGACGAGCGCTGAGCATGGACGCCGTCCTCATCCTGCGCTGGCTGCATGTGATCGGCGCCTGTGTGCTGTTGGGCACGGGGGCGGGCATCGCCTTCTTCATGTTCATGGCCTGGCGGACCGCCCGTAGCGAGCTGATCGCCCATGTGGCCGGGACGGTGGTGATCGCCGACTACCTCTTCACCGCCACCGCCGTGGTCGCCCAGCCCCTCACCGGCGCGATGCTGGCGCGGGGGGTCGGATGGCCGCTGAGCCAAGGCTGGATCGTCGCCGCCCTGGCGCTCTACGTCGTGACCGGCGCCTTCTGGCTGCCGGTGGTCTGGATCCAGAAGCGCATCCGCGATCTGGCCCGGGAAGCTGCCGCGCAAGGCGCGCCGCCGCCGCCGGAAGCCCGCCGGCTGTTCCGAATCTGGGTCGCCTGCGGTTTCCCCGCCTTCGCCGCCGTGCTGGCGATCATCTGGCTGATGCTCGCGCGTCCGAACCTCTGACCTCCTGGCGAGGCGGCCGCAAGGTGCGGCGCCGGGGACACACGCCGAACGTGTCCGTCATGTGAACGCTCTGTTGCGATATCGCGACAGCTCGGATGCGGCTATGGGGCGCCGATCCAATCCACATCGGGGCTCCCAACCCAATGCGACAGCACACCCTCTACGGCGCCTGCGGCGTCGCGCTCATCCTGGCCGCCGGTCTGGCGGGTCCGGCCCTCGCCGCCGACACCGAAGTCTCGGAGGTGATGGTCACCGCCCAGAAGAAGACCGAGAACATCAACCAGGTGCCGGAAAGCGTCACCGCCATCGGCGGCGACAAGCTGGACGTGATCCGCTCCTCCGGCGGCGACATCCGGGTGTTCTCCTCGCGCGTGCCCAGCCTGACCCTGGAGTCCAGCTTCGGCCGAACCTTCCCGCGCCCCTATATCCGCGGCCTCGGCAACACCGACTTCGACCTCAACGCCTCGCAGCCGGTCTCCTTCGTCTATGACGAAGTCGTCCTCGAGAACCCGATCCTGAAGGGCTTCCCGCTGTTCGACATCGACCAGGTCGAAGTGCTCCGCGGGCCGCAGGGCACCCTGTTCGGCCGCAATACCCCCGCCGGCGTGCTGAAGTTCGACAGCGCCAAGCCGACCAAGGAGTTCAGCGGCTACGCCCAGGCTTCCTACGCCACCTTCGGCACGGTGAACGCCGAGGGCGCCATCTCCGGCCCGATCATCGACGGCGTGCTGTCCGGCCGCTTCTCGGTCCTGCGGCAGCAGCGCGAGGACTGGATCGACAACAGCTTCACCAAGCAGAACAACGCCACCGGCGGGTACAAGGAGAACGCCTTCCGCGGCCAGCTGCTGTTCACGCCCACCGAAGGCTTCTCGGCCCTGCTCAACGTCCACCACATGGACCTGAACGGCACTCCGCAGATCTTCCGCGCCAACATCATCCAGCCGGGTACGAACGACTTCTCGTCCTACTACAACCGCGGCACGATCGCCCAAGACGCCCAGCCGCGCGCCACCCAGAAGGTCGCCCTGAACGGTGGCAGCCTGAAGATCACCGCCGACCTCGGCGGCCCGGTCCTGACCTCGGTCACCGGCTATGAGAGCGCCAAGGTCTATTCGCGCGGCGACATCGATGGCGGCTACGGCGCCTCGTTCGCTCCGCCGTCCGGTCCGGGCTTCATCCCGTTCCCTTCTGAAAGCGCCGACGGCCTGCCCTATCACGCCCAATGGAGCCAGGAAGTCCGCATCGCCGGCGACCACGGCCCGCTGAGCTACACGCTCGGCGCGTTCTATTTCTACGAGAACGTAAAGATCGACAGCTTCGACTACGCCACGCTGGCCGGCGGCGCCCTCGACGGCTACGCCTACCAGCGCCAGAAGACCAACAGCTGGGCCGTGTTCGCCAACGGCGACTGGAAGCTCGACGACAAGTGGACGATCGGCGCCGGCATCCGATATTCCAACGACGAGAAGAAGTTCGCCGCCCAGCAGCTGATCTCGCCGATCGGCCTGCCGCCGACCGCCGTCCTGAAGGCCAACCCCACCAGCGACGAAGTCTCCTTCAACCTGTCGGCCACCTATGCGCTGAACGACGAGACCAATCTCTACGCCCGCGTCGCCCGCGGCTATCGCGCGCCGTCCATCCAGGGCCGCCTGCTGTTCGGCTCCACCCTCTCGGTCGCCAGCAAGGAGACCGAGATGTCGTATGAGGCGGGGGTGAAGGCCAACATGTTCGATCGGCGCCTGCGTCTCGACGCAGACATCTTCTATTACCGCGTCAACGACCTGCAACTCACCGCGGTGGGCGGCGGCGCCAACTTCAATCGCCTTATCAACGCCAAGCACGTTGACGGCTACGGCTTCGAGTTCAACGCCGAGGCCGCCCCGGTCGAGCATCTCTTCCTGACCGCCGGCCTCTCCTACAATCACACCGAGATCGACGATCCGGGCCTGGCCACCGCGCCCTGTGGTTCCGGATGCACCGTTCTCGACCCGCCCGGCGCCCTGCCCGGCACGGTCAACATCAACGGCAACAGCCTGCCCAACGCCCCGCGCTGGATCGCCAACGTCACCGCGCGCTATGCGATCCCCTACAAGAACGGCGAGTTCTACGCCTTCACCGACTGGGCCTATC
>CAMFIW010000499.1 GCA_945952355.1 uncultured Phenylobacterium sp.
TCTACACACTGCATATCGTCGGCAGCGTCAGATGTGTATAAGAGACAGGTCGGGCGCCTACGAGCCCGACCAGGGCGAGATCGAGGTCCATGGGCGCATCGCCCCATTGCTCGACCTGTCGCTCGGCATCGACCCCTCGGCGACGGGGCTGGAGAACATCCGCCTGCGCGGCCGGATCGCCGGCATGAGTTCGTCCGAGATCGAGGCGCGGATGGCCGAGATCAGCGCCTTCACAGGCCTGGGCCCCTTCCTCGCCATGCCTTTGAAGGCCTATTCGGCCGGCATGCAGGCCCGGCTGGCCTTCGCCGTCGCCACGGCCGTCGACGCCGACGTGCTGCTGATGGACGAATGGATCGCGGTCGGCGACGCCGACTTCCAGAAGATCGCCCACGCCCGCCTGCTGAGCCTGGTGGAGCGGGCCGGCATCCTGGTCCTGGCCAGCCACGACCTCGACCTCATCCGGCTCTATTGCAACAAGGTGATGCGGATGGAGGGCGGAGTGGCCTCGCCGGTCACCGAGATCCGCAAGCTGGACAAGCTGCTGGCGGAGCCGCTGGCGCACCCCTGAAGCACAGACCGGCTGTCATCCCGGTTTCCGCGTCAGCGGAAGACCGGGACCCATACGCGCGGGGTCTTCCGGATTGATCGGTGTCTATGGGTCCCGGCCTTCGCCTTCGGCGAAACCGGGATGACACTATCAGGGCTATCGGAGCTCCGCCGTCAGCGCCCCGAAATCGAGGTCGTAGAGCTGGGGCGCGCGGGCGGCGCGGGCGAGCGTCAGAGCATCGCCGGTCTCGAACAGCGCCATCAGGGCCGCCTCATCGGGCAGGACCTGACCGTGGCCGGTGTCGGCGACGAAGGCCGCGATGTTGCCGCTGTCGGGATGGGTCAGGACCGCAGCGCCCGCGGCGGCCGCCTCGTAGGCGGTGAAGCTGAAGGTCTCGCGGCACAGGGGCCAGACCAAGGCGACGTCGATGGCGTGGGCCTCCAGCGCATCGCGCATGGCCGAGGGCCGGTCGGCGGTGACGGTGACCTCGTGATGCTCGATGGCCAGCGGTTGGGGCCCGGCCCGGCCGAGATGGACGAAGGCGTAGCGCGGATCGTCGCGCAGGCGACCGATCAGTTCCTCGAAGACCGGCCACCCCTTGTGCGCCGCGCCGACGCCGACGAAGGCGACCCGCAGCGGCCCGGCCACGGCCGGTTCGGCAGCGCGAGGGCGCACGAGCTCGGCGTGGGGCCGCAGGAGGGTCGCGGCGTGGGGCAGGTCGGTGGCGCGTTTCCAAAGGTCGAGGGTGACCTGGGACGGTGCGACCACGGTGAGGTCGAGAGCCTCGAACAGGCGGCGGTGCTCCGCCACGTGCTTGGCGCGCCAGGGACCGTAGACACAGATGGCGCAGGCCGGGCTGTCGGCCGGCGGCGCGGCGCAGTCGGCCACGTCGTTGCGCATGAGGTGGAAGCCGGCGCAGAGACTGGCGAAATCGTGCAGCCAGAAGAAGCCGGACTTGATCCCGGCCGCCTCGACGATCGGCAGGACGTCGTCGACCGAATGGCCGAGCATGTTGTGCAGCGCCAGGGTGACGTTCGTCGCCGGCCGTGCGGCCAGGGACTGGGCGATCGCGGACGGTTCGAACAGGCCAAGCGTCGCGCCGTTCCAGATCACGCCGATCAGGCCGGCGTTCAGGCCCGTCCGCAGCATGGGGTAGACCCGAGCCGGGAAGAGGTGGAGGTGGTCGACGCTCTGGTCGGCCAGGGCGCGGGCCTCGCGCAGGATGCAGAGCTGAACCCCGCCGATGTTTTCGGCGTAGTTGTCGTGGCTGACGCTGAGGTGCAACTCACGGCCGCCGCAGCGGGAGGCCGCCAGCGCGCGGGCGAGGTCGGGGGCCGGGGCGGCCTTGCGCGGCGCGTCGCGATAGGAGGCGACACGATCCTCCATCGTCCCGAGCTTGGCGATGATCTCATAGCGGAAGCCGAGCTCGCGCTTGCCGGAGCGGCCCTGCGCGCGGCCGATGGTGATGTAGTGGACGAAGGGATTGAGGTCCTCGCCCACGTCCGGGTTCATCTCGCGATAGGCTTCGACCGAGAAGTCGGGGCTGGGATCGCGGCCCTCCTTCCAGCCATAGGCCAGGAAGTGCGCCAGGGGATCGACCCCGGCTGCGGCCACGTCGGGATTGCGGGCGCGATAGAAGGCGGCGTCGAAATGCGGCGCGACGATGCGGCCGCTGTCGTCGGCGATCACCGTGGTGCGCGTCGCCCAGGCCAGCCGGCGGCGGACGCGACCGGCGAGGCTGCGAAGACGGGCGGAGGGGGACGGCGGAGGCGACACGCACGCCTCATACACCAGTGCGCGCCGATGCCGAGAGGCCCGCGATGGCAAGCGCGGGCCTATGTCACTATAGAAGGCCCCCAGCGGAGCTTTCGAGGAGCGGGATGCGGATCAGGGATCGGGTTTGGGCGATGGTTCGGCCGATCCCCGTCGCGATCATGGGCGAGGTCCGCAAGCATCCGGCCATCCACAAGCCGCTGCATGCGCTGGCCGTGAAGGCGACCCGCTTCGAGCTGGCCAGCCAGTTCATCCAGGGCGTGCTGGAAGAGCATTACCTGACCGACTTCGAATACCAGCGCTGGATCGCAGACAACGACACCCTGGGCGACGAGGACCGCGCCCTGATCGGCGCCCACGTGGCGCGGATGGCCGACCCGCCGACGATCTCGCTGGTGATGCCGGTCTATGCGACCGACCCGCGGCACCTGCGCGAGGCCATCGCCTCGGTGAAGGCCCAGCTCTATCCGCATTGGGAGCTCTGCATCGCCGATGACGCGTCACCGGGCGAGGAGACCTGGGCGCTGCTTGAGGCCGAGGCGGCGGGCGAACCGCGGATCAGACTGGTGCAGCGGCCTGTGAACGGCCACATCAGCGCGGCCAGCAATTCGGCCCTGGCGCTGGCGAACGGCGCCTTCGTCGCCCCGATGGACCATGACGACCTGCTGGCCCCCAACGCGCTCTACGAGATCGCCGCCGAACTGGAAGATCATCCGCAGACCGATCTTCTCTATTCGGACGAGGACAAGATCGACGACCAGGGCCACCGGTTCGAGCCGCACTTCAAGACCGGCTGGAACCCCGAGCTCCTGCTCGGCCAGAACATGGTCAAGCACCTGTGCGTGGCGCGCCGCGACGTGGTCGAGGCGATCGGCGGCTTCCGCGAGGGTTTCGAAGGCAGCCAGGACTTCGACCTGGCGCTGCGGCTGGCCGAGGCCGTACCGGCGGAGCGGATCCGCCACGTGCCAGCCATCCTCTATCACTGGCGGCAGGGCGAGGGCGGGACCTCGTTCTCGCAGACCGCGCTGGAGCGCTGCCGCGACGCGGCCCAAAGGGCGGTAGC
>CAMFIW010000500.1 GCA_945952355.1 uncultured Phenylobacterium sp.
TGCGCGTGGCGGTCGAGGACGTGATCCTGAACCGCGCCCAGCGCGACCCCAACCTCTCCAACACCGAACGGCTGGTCGAGCTGGCCCCCAAGTACAAGGGCCAGAAGGGCGAGGCCAAGGTCGAGGACGCCGCCTGGCGCGCCCTGCCGGTCGCCGGCCGCCTCAGCCACGCCCTCGTCCACGGGATCACCCAGCACATCGAGGCCGACACCGAGGAGGCCCGCCAGCAGGCCGCCCGCCCGCTGCACGTCATCGAAGGCCCGCTGATGGACGGCATGAACGTCGTCGGCGACCTGTTCGGCGCGGGCAAGATGTTCCTGCCCCAGGTGGTGAAGTCCGCCCGGGTGATGAAGCAGGCCGTGGCCTACCTGATGCCGTTCATGGAGGCGGAGAAGGACGGCCAGCCGCAGGAGAGCGCCGGCAAGATCCTGATGGCCACGGTGAAGGGCGATGTCCACGACATCGGCAAGAACATCGTGGGCGTGGTTCTGCAGTGCAACAACTACGAGGTCATCGACCTGGGCGTCATGGTCCCGGCCGACCGCATCCTCGACGAGGCGGCGGCGCACAAGGTCGACATCGTCGGCCTGTCGGGCCTGATCACGCCCTCGCTCGACGAGATGGTCTATGTGGCTTCGGAGATGGAGCGCCGCGGCTTCGACATCCCGCTGGTGATCGGCGGCGCCACGACGTCGAAGACCCACACGGCCGTGAAGATCGAGCCGGCCTATCGCGCGGGCCCGACCACCTATGTGCTCGACGCCAGCCGCGCGGTCGGCGTGATGTCGAACCTGCTGTCGCCGACCGAGAAGGGCCGCTTCGTCGAGGCGACCCGCGAGGACTACCAGAAGGTCCGCGAGCAGTTCGCCCGCGGCCACAACACCCGCGCCCGCGCGAGCCTCGCCGAGGCCCGCGCCAACGCCTTCGCGCCGGACTGGAAGGCCTATGACCCGCCGAAGCCGAGCTTCATCGGCACGCGCGACTTCCAGGCCTACGACCTGGCCGAACTGGCCGAGCACATCGACTGGAGCCCGTTCTTCGCGGCCTGGGAGCTGATCGGCCGCTTCCCGCAGATCCTGGAGGACGACGTGGTCGGCGAGGCCGCCCGCGACCTCTATCGCGACGCCCGCGCCATGCTGGACAAGATCATCGCCGAGAAATGGTTCGAGGCGCGCGGCGTGGTCGGCTTCTGGCCGGCCAATTCGGATGGCGACGACATCGTGGTCTATGCCGACGAGAGCCGCACGACCGAGCTCGGCCGGCTGCACAGCCTGCGCCAGCAGATGCCGAAGACCGAGGGCGGCCGGGCCAATGTCGCGCTGGGCGACTTCATCGCGCCCATCGGGACCAAGCCCGACTGGATCGGCGGCTTCGCGGTGACCGCCGGCCACGGCGAGCCGGAGATCGCCAAGGCGTTCAAGGCCAAGGGCGACGACTACAGCGCCATTCTGGCCGCGGCCCTGGCCGACCGGCTGGCCGAAGCCTTCGCCGAGGCCATGCACCGCAAGGTGCGCACCGAGCTCTGGGGCTATGCGGCCGACGAGCCGTTCGACGTCGACGCCCTGATCGCCGAGAAATATCGCGGCATCCGCCCGGCCGCCGGCTATCCGGCCCAACCCGACCACACCGAGAAGGGCGTGCTGTTCGAGCTTCTGGGCGCGGAGGCGGCCACCGGCATGGCGCTGACCGAGAGCTTCGCCATGACGCCGACGGCGGCGGTGAGCGGGCTCTACTTCGCCCACCCCGAGAGCCACTATTTCGGCGTCGGCCGCATCGAGCGCGACCAGGTCGAGGACTATGCGCGGCGCAAGGGCTGGGACGTGAAGACGGCTGAGCGCTGGCTGGCCCCGATCCTCAACTACGAGCCGGAGCGGTAGAGAAGAGGGACCACGAAAAACACGAAAAGCACGAACGCCCTTCGGCGCGCGGAGCGCGCGATCTTCAAGGCTCCGAAGGCGGCCGGCCTAGCTTGTTCGTGTTGGTTCGTGTGGTTCGTGGTTCAGTGAATTCCGGCGTGCCGACGGCGCTGGCGAGGAAGAATTGAACCACGAACCACACGAACCCACACGAACGGGATGGTTCTGAAGGGCTCAGGTTCGAGAGGATTGCGCGCTTTGCGCGCGTTCGTGTTTGTCGTGTTTTTCGTGGTTCCCAATTTCGGATGGAGCGACCCATGACGACGAC
The DNA here is from genome assembly GCA_945952355.1 of uncultured Phenylobacterium sp. GTDB lineage: Bacteria > Pseudomonadota > Alphaproteobacteria > Caulobacterales > Caulobacteraceae > Phenylobacterium. The sequence goes on from CAMFIW010000500.1 coordinate 2,185, forward strand.
CTTCGACGAGGCCCATCGGGTCGGTGAGCTGCGGGCGGCGGAGGGGCGGGCGCGGGAGCTGTTCGCGGCGATCGGGGCGGCGGGGCTGATCCGGGCCGGGGTGAGCGAGGACCAGCTTTCGACGGAGATCTTCGCCCTGGCGGCCGAGCGGTTCGGGGTGGCCGAGCATTGGCACAAGCGGCTGGTGCGGGCCGGGCCCAATACGGTCGCGACCTTCTATGACGAGACGGTCGACCGGACGCTGGGCGCCGACGACATCGCCTTCGTCGACCTCGGGCCCGTGTTCGACGGCTGGGAGGCGGATTTCGGGGCGACCTGGGTGCTGGGCGCCGACCCGATGAAGCTGCGCCTGCGCGCCGACCTGGAGGAGGTGTGGCGCGAGCTGCGCGACCTCTACCTGGCCGACGACGCCATGACCGGGGCGGGGCTCTATGCGGCCGCTCAAGGCTCCGCCGAGCGGCGCGGCTGGATCTTTGGCGGCAAGATCGCCGGCCACCTGGTCGGCGAGTTCCCGCACTCGGCCTTTCCCGGCGGGCGCGAGGAGGGCGTGATCTTTCCGGCCAACACTACGCGGTTGCGTGACGAGGACGCGGGCGGGCGCGGGCGCTATTGGATCCTGGAGGTTCATCTGGTCGAACCCGGCGGTACTTTCGGCGGGTTCTGCGAGCGTCTGCTGCTCGCCGATTGATTTCAGGCGAACCGATCAGGGTTAACTTCCCCCGCTCGGTGAAGCGTCTCGCCCCATTCAGGCCCCAATGGCACGCCTAGGTCGGAGGAATACTGTTCCGAACGCCAAGGTTATTTGGGGATTATGATGAAGCTTGTTACCAAGACCGCGCTGGCGGCGCTGGCGGTCGCGGCCATCGCCGGTCCGGCGAGCGCCACCGTGGTCAATTTCGACGACCTGACCGGCCAGGGCACGGTCGCCGACGGCTATGGCGGCATCAACTGGGGCGGCCTGTGGAGCTACTACGACTGGGAGCAGTCGCCCTATACCCCGGCCTCGGGCAACACCCGCGTCTATGACGGCGGCGCGAGCGACGGCTTCACCTTCGACACCGCGCGGATCTTCGACGGCGCCTGGTTCTCGGGCCAGTCGACCACCACCGTGCAGTTCGAACTGTGGTCGGGCGGCAGCGTGGTGGTCACCAGCGCCATCCTGTCGATGACCGACACCCCCGGCTA
>CAMFIW010000501.1 GCA_945952355.1 uncultured Phenylobacterium sp.
GGCGACGGCACGTGCCAATGATCCGAACCGCGATCTCGCCACGGTTGGCGATCAGGATTTTCTTGAACATGCTCCGCCCCTACCCAGCCCTGTCCGCCCTGGCAATCCTGCCAGTTTCAAGATGGGCCCTGGCGACGTAACCTTCGCCCGCCCATCTGCGTATTTCGAAGTCCAAACCCTAGAGTGGACCCCATGGACAAGCCAGCCGCCTCCCCTTCCGGTTTCGACCTCACCCCGCCCACCGCCGACGAGCGCAAGCGCCTCGAGGCCGGCCTGTCGCGCGAGGAGGCCGACGTGCTGCTGCACCACGGCACCGAGGCGCCGTTCTGTGGCGGCCTGCTCGATAACAAGGAGGATGGCGTCTATTGCTGCCGCCTCTGCGCCCTGCCCCTGTTCCGCGCCCACACCAAGTTCGAGAGCGGAACGGGCTGGCCCTCGTTCTTCGCGCCCTTTGACGAGAGCCACGTGATCGGCGTGCGCGACGTCAGCTACGGAATGGTCCGCATCGAGACCCGCTGCGCCCGCTGCGACAGCCACCAGGGCCACGTCTTCCCCGACGGCCCGCCGCCGACCCGCCTGCGCTACTGCATCAACTCGGTCTCGCTGGAGTTCGTCATGAACGGCGATCCCCTGCGCGACCCGCTCCAGCGCGGCGACAACGACCACCTGGTCGCCGCCTAGGCCTCCAGCAGCCCCGCCGCGGCCTCGCAGATGCGCAGGGTCGCGGCGACGTCGCCCGGGCCCGAGGCCAGGGTCCAGGACGCCGACAGCCCCAGATAGGCCACCAGCCCGGAGGTGAGCCGACGAGGCGCGATCCCCGAGGCCGCGCTCACCGTCGCGATCCGCCGCGCCAGGGTTCCGGGCGCGAGGGTCGTCGCCACGTCGGGATTGCACAGCATGTTGGCGTGATCGAAGCCGCGATCACCGACCAGGCCCTTGGGGTCGATCGCCAGCCAGCCCCGTTCGCCGAAGTCCAGCACATTGCCGTGGTGCAGGTCCCCGTGCAGGACACTCACCTCGATCGGCGTGTCCAGCAGCGGCCGCGCGACCTGCGCCGCCACCGCGAACATCCCGCCCTCGGCCTCCGCCGTCGGCCAGAGCTGGCGGAACCACAGCTCCAGCGGAACGAGGCTCGCCGGCGTCTCCGTATCGCGCGGCGCGTGCAGCCCCGCCCCCGCCAGGCACAGGATGCGCAAGGCCGCATCGTCGGCGTCCGGCCCGGCATGCGCCATGTCCACCAGCCGGCCGGGCCCCGTCGCGCGCTCCAGCAGCAGGGCCTCGCCCTCCCGCGCCAGCACTCGCGCCGCGCCGCGCCCGCCCCACCACGCCATCAAAGCCCCGCCGGCCAGTTCCTCCGGCTCGCGGGTCAGCTTCAGGATCGCCGGCGCGCCTTCATGGCGCACGAACATCAGCCGCCCCGCCAGGCTCGCGAACGGCTCCCCATCCGGCGTCAACCGCCAGCGTTCCAGCCAAGGGGCGAAGTCGAGACTCATGGCGCCAAGAAGAACCCCTTCCCCGTCTCCGGGAAAGGGCTCCTGATTCGCCGGACGGTCGCTAGGTCAGGCCTTGCCGGCGGCCTGGTCGCTCAGTTTGGAGTTCTCGCCCAGCGGCGTCGCCGCCGTGGTGTTGGCCCCTCGGTCGGGCGCGAGCTCCTGGATGCGCAGGTTGTTCTGCACGTGCTTCACGCCGGACAGGTCTTCGACGATGTGCTCGGCATGGTGCTTGGCGTGGCGGCTGGTCACATTGCCGCTCAGCGTCACCTCCCCGTCCTTCACCGCCACCGCGATCGCCGAGGCGTCGAGATAGGGATCCTCGGTCAGCCGGTCGTGGACGTCGTCGGAGATGCGGTCGTCCGAGCGTGCATACCCCTTCGGCCCGCGCCCGCGATGGTCCTGCTCGCGACCGAACACGAACCGCTCGTCGCGATCATAGCGGCCGCGCGCGCTTTCCGCGGCCCGGTCGCGGCCGAACACGTCGTAGCCGAAGCCGAACTCCCAATATTCCGGCGGCGCGCTGTTGGCGTCGCGGTCATAGCCACGGGCGCTGTAGTCGGGCCGCGATTCGCCGGACTCCTGCCGGTAGATCCGCTGGCGGCCATCGTCACCGTAGAACCGCCCGCCGCCCCCGGTCGGGCGACGTTCCTGGTGGATGTCGGCGCCGGCGTTGCGATCCGTCCGGTCCCGATAGCCGCTGCGGCTGCGGGCGTCGTAGCGCGGACCCGTATAGTCCGGCCGACGCGGCGCGACGCCGCCATAGCTCGCGCCGGTCTCGCGCTCGCCGAACACCGGTCCGCGATCGCTGCGGGCGATCTCGTCGTCATGCGGACGGAAACTGCGGTCCTCGCGGCCCCCATAGGCCTCGTCATTGCGGTCATAGCGGCGGTCGCGATCCCGCCAGTCACGCGCATCGCGGTCTTCGGTCCAGCGGTCGGCCATGGTCGTTCTCCCAATTATGGTTTGTGGCCGCTCAACCGGGGGCGCGTCGGCAGGGTTCCGTGAACTTTCCGCGAGCGGCCGCGCACCCCTCCCTCTCGGATTTGACGCGGGCCGGCCTCAGGCTTCACCATGGGCCAGGAACGGGATTCCGCGCCGACGCGCGACGACCCGCCATCGCTCCTGGGGGATCAAGACCATGCGTAAAACCACCGCTTTGCAGGGCGCGGCCCTCGCGCTCGTGCTCGCCGCCGCGGCCGGCCCAGCCCTGGCCAAGGATCAGGTGATCCATGCCGGCCGCCTGATCGACGGGGTGTCCAAGACGCCGCGCGAGAAGGTCTCGATCCTGATCCACGACGACCGCATCACCGGCGTCCAGTCCGGCTTCGTCACCCCCGTGGGCGCCGAGGTGGTCGACCTTTCCACCGCCACCGTCCTGCCCGGCCTGATCGACGCGCACGACCACATCACGAGCATCTTCGACGGCGGCAACCCGGTCGTCGAGGCCGTGACCGGCTCAGGCTATGACAGCGCCTACGCCTCGGTCGGCGCCGCGCGCCGCACCCTGGAGGCCGGCTTCACCACCATCCGCGACGTGGGCGCCGACAACGCCACGATCATCGCGATGAAGAAGGCCATCAATAAGGGCGTCATCCCCGGCCCGCGCATGTTCGTGGCCGGCGAGCCGCTCGGTCCGACCGGCGGCCACGGCGACGCCCACAACGGCCTCGACGCCGAACTCAGCCACCCCGGCTGGACCGACAACATCGTCGACAGCCCCGAGGCCGGCCGCCGCATCGTGCGCAGCTTCCGCCGCGAGGGCGTCGACCTGATCAAGATCATGCCGTCGGGTGGCGTGCTCTCGATCGGCGACAATCCCGACCAGCAGCTGATGGCCGACGACGAGATCAAGGCGGTCATCGAC
>CAMFIW010000502.1 GCA_945952355.1 uncultured Phenylobacterium sp.
GTGCCCGCCGGCGTCATGGACGCCCTGCTCGGCAATCGCGGCCCCAATGGCGAGCTGATGCGCAACGGCGAGCCGGCGATGGTCGCCGACCTGCCGGACGACGACGACGAGGACGACGACTAGCGCCCGCGCGCCGCGTCGAACGCCTTCACCGCCGCCGCCCTGGCGATGCAACGCCAACCGGTCTCGAGGAGATGGGCGAGCCGCGCCTCGTCCACGGCGTCCAGCCGGAACACCACCGCCGGGTAGCCCTGGTAGTGCGGATCCTCGACCTGGGCCGCGTCCAGCAGGGCTATGAGGATCTCCTTCTCCTCGCGCGGGCAGCGCACCGCCAGGACGTCGAGCCTGGGCCTGCGCGGCCCCTTGGGCGCGGCCCGCTCCAGCCAGGACCAGCAAAACCCCTTGCCCGCGACCTCGAAGGCCAGCCGCTCCGGGCTCGAGGCGTCCTCGGTCCCCGGCAGGCTCATCGCGATGCGGCGCACGTCGTTCGGATCGGCCATGCCGGCAAACTAGGTCCGCCCCGCGCGCCCGGCCAGTCTTCGCCGAGAAATCCGCCGTCCGTCGGCGCGATCGGCGGCCGTTTGTGCTTGGCGGGCGCCGCGATCTATTGATCCAGACCTTCGCGACATCGGCCTTGTCATCGCCACCGTCGCAAGGCAGCTTCCGGGATGGCGAACCGCCACGGGAGCGTCATGTCCAGTCCATTCGCCGACCGCCTCGACGAGGCCCTGGTCAAGCTGAAGACCGAAGGGTTCGAGATCGACCGGATCCTGGCCGACGCCGAGGCCATCGAGCGCCTGTTCCGCGAGCGGGGCGAGGCGGCGATCTTCATGGACTGCGACGAGGCGCGCGACGTCGCCTGGTATCTCGGGGAGTTCGAGCTGGAGGCGCGGCCCGACCCGGGCTGCTGCATCCGCTATCGCGACGGCGGGCGCATGCTCTACGCCGTCATCGAGGGCGAGGCCCCTGACGACCTCGATCCGCCGGCCGCCGAGGAAGAGGCCCGCCGGGCGGCCTAGCGCGCCGCGGTCCTGGTCGTCACCGGCTGGGCGTCGGCCGCCAGGGCCGCCTGCACCGCGTCGTGATAGTCGAACACGCTCATGCCCCGGCCCGTCGCCGGCCCCGGCGCGCGCTTGCCGCAGACCTCCTCCATCAACACGAAGTCGTCGGTCCCGGCCTCCAGGGCCTGCCAGCCGGTCGGGGTCTCGATGGCGCGGATGGTGCGCCCGGCGGGGTCCACGAAACGCCGCGCCAGGTCGTGCGCCTGGCCCGACGCGCAGGCGAACTCGCGCCGATAGGCCACCATGCTCGCCCCATCCATCGGGTAGCGGACGATCAGATAGACCCAGGCCCGCGTATAGGGGCCCTCCTTCTCCAGGCTGGAGGTGTCGTAGACCAGGGCGCTGCGGCCCTTGTGCAGGCTCGCCGGCGCGAAGGGAGCGGCATAGGCCGCCCCCGCCGCGAACACGCCGGCGATCGCCAGCGCCATGGCGAGCACGCAGGCGCCGATCATGGTCGCCCGCCGGAAACGCACATAGTCCAGGTCCATAGCCCCAACTCCCTGATGGGGCCCCTCCCACGCCCATTCTGGCACAGTCGGGGCCGTATGGGCGAGAGGGCTACAAATCCCGTACCAGGCGAAAATCACCCGTCATAGGCGGCCTGCAGCGCGGCGATGTCGAGCTTGCGCATCGTCAGCATCACCTGCATCGCCCGCGCCGAACCGGCCTTGTCCGGCCCGCCGAGCAGCTGCGGCAACACCCGCGGAACCACCTGCCAGGAGACGCCGAAGCGGTCCTTCAGCCAGCCGCACATGCTCTCCTCGCCGCCGTCCGCGGTCAGCCTGTCCCAATAGTAGTCGACGTCCGCCTGATCGGCGCAGTCGATCTGGAACGAGACGGCCTCGGTGAAATGGAACATCGGCCCGCCGTTCAGGGCCATGAAGGGCCGCCCGTCCAGCTCCAGGTCGAGGGCCAGCACCGCGCCCGGCCCCTCCGCGCCCCCCTCGATCCGCCCCGTGGTCCCGGTGATCCTCGAATTGGGAAAGACCGAGCAATAGAGCTCGGCGGCGGCCTCGGCCTGGTCGTCGAACCACAGGCAGGCGGTCAGTCTGGGCATCGGATCTCTCCTTCGATCTGCCCCAAGGACGGCCGATCCCGGCGCGTTCCGACAGGCCCGAGGCAGGGAACCACGAAAAACCCGAAGAACGCCAACCCGCGGAGCGCGCATTCGATTGGTCCACGGACCCTCGGGCGCGCCTCTCGCGGGGTCCGGCCGGACCGCGACAGGGCGGGATCGCGCGCCGCGCGCCGCGCGCCGGGCCGCGTCTCCCGAGTTCTTCGCCGACCTCTCCCCTACCCCGCCCGCCGGGCCAGGGCGCGGCGCATCAGTTCCTGGCAGGCGCAGCCGGCCCCGCCGCCCAGGGCCAGGGCCGGCCAGGCGCCGATCAGGCCTCCCGCCCAGCCGAACCGCGCGATCGCCAGGCCCAGCACCAGCCCCGCCAGGGCCAGTGCCAGGGCGATGGTCAGTCCCGCCTCGAGCCGCCGCGCGCCGACGCTCAGGCCATCGGCCTGGACTGCGTTCGAAACCTGCATCGGAAAATCCCCTTGAACGCCACCGCACTTGAAGCCGGGCCGCGTTGTCTGGGGGAGGACGCGGACCCGGGGCGCGCGGACCCGCGCCGCGTCGCAGGCCATCAAGCGACAAGCCCAGCGTCGAGTTCCCGACGCGCGGAAAGAAATCGGAATCCCCGCCGCGCGGCGCTAAGCTCGCGCCCGCAGCCGACCGGAGGCCTCGCCATGAATATCCGCGACCTCGCCGACCTCGCCATCGACGACGACCTGCGCGCGCCGTGCCTGTGGATTCCGTCCGAGCACTGGGACGACTTCCTGGCCGCCACCGACCGGCGCCCCAACGCCATCGGCGTGGTCATCTATCGCGGCAAGACCGTGCGCGACGGCGGCCCGGGCTCCGACGTCGTCGTCGGCTCGGACCAGGGCGGCGGCTGGCGTCGCTAGGCCCCGCGCGACGCCGCGACGACGCGAAGCGGGCCGTCCGACCCCCCCTCAGCCCGGGTTCTCCACCCAATCCGGCTTCTCGATCGCATTTCCGTCCACGTCGGTCCATTGCGGCCCGCCCGCCGCCGGGTCGGCGAAGTTCCGGATCACCACGTTGAACTGCCGGCGGCCGTCCTCGTCGCGGTCGGCGTCGCGCAGCGCCAGCGGCCCGTACTTCTTGGGCGCCAGCTGGGCGATCTGCCAGCGCAGGGTCTGCACCCGCAGCCGGTCCGACCGCACCGTCGCCTCGGTGGCCTCCAGCGCCACCTCGCGGGCCAGGTCGAACAGCATGTC
>CAMFIW010000503.1 GCA_945952355.1 uncultured Phenylobacterium sp.
ATGGCGTAGGCGGGCGGGGCAGGGGTGGCCGGCGCATGAGCGGGGCGGCCGGCGACCTCGCGACCGCGGCGTTCAAGACCAAGGCGGTGGCCAAGCTCGCCGTGCCCATCGGCATCGTCTCGGGGCTGGTCGGCGGCCAGTTCTACAACCGCTTCTCCACCATAAAACTGCCGGACTACCTCGCCTTTTTCGGCGGGCGGCGGTTCGTGCCGATCGTCTCGGGGCTGGCGGGCGTCGCAATGGCGGGGGTGGTCGGGGTTTCCTACGATGCGATCAATGGCGGGGTCGACGCCGCCAGCCGCGCGATCATCGGCGCGGGCCCGCTCGGCCTGTTCATCTATGGCGTGCTGAACCGCGTGCTGATCGTCACCGGCCTGCACCACATCCTCAACAACATCGCCTGGTTCATCGTCGGCGATTTCCACGGCGCCACGGGCGATCTCAACCGCTTCTTCGCGGGCGACCCGACCGCCGGCCAGTTCATGGCGGGCTTCTTCCCGGTGATGATGTTCGGCCTGCCGGCGGCGTGCCTGGCCATGTACCACGCCGCGCCCAGGGAACGCCGCGCGGCGGTAGGCGGCATGCTCACCTCCATGGCGCTGACCACCTTCCTGACCGGGGTGACCGAGCCGATCGAGTTCAGCTTCATGTTCCTGGCGCCGCTGCTCTACGGCCTGCACGCCGTGCTGACCGGGCTGGCCTTCATCGTCATGAGCCTGCTGGACGTGAAGCTCGGCTTCGGCTTCTCGGCCGGGCTGTTCGACTATGTTCTGAACTTCAAGAAGGCGACCCATCCGCTGCTGCTGATCCCGGTCGGCCTGGCCTATGCTGGCGTCTACTATGGGACCTTCCGCTGGGCCATCGCCCGCTTCGATCTGAAGACTCCTGGCCGCGAGGCCGAGCCGGTCGCCGCGGCGGCGATCCCTGTCGCGCCGGGCGGCCGGGGCGAGGCGTTCGTGGCGGCCCTGGGCGGGGCGGCCAATCTCGCCGCGGTCGACGCCTGCACCACGCGCCTGCGGCTGATCGTCGAGGACCCGGCCAAGCCGGACGAGGCGCGGCTGCGCGCCCTGGGCGCCAAGGGCTTCGTGCGGCCCTCGGCCAAGGCGCTGCAGGTGGTGCTGGGCCCGGTCGCCGACCAGGTGGCGGGCGAGATCCGCGCCGCGATAGCCACCGCGCCGGTGGCCGATGCCTGGCTGGCGGCCCTGGGCGGCCGTGGCAACATCGCGACCTCCGGAGTCTGTTCGAGCCGCCTCTATCTGGAGCTCGCCAAGCCGGAAGCCGTGGACGAGACCGCGCTTATGGAGCTCGGCGCGCGCGGCCTGGTGCGGCCGAGGCCGGCCAGCCTGCATGTGGTGATCGGACCGGACGCCGGGAAGCTCGCGGCGGAGCTCGGCCTGGTCTGATCAGCGGACCGGGATGGTGCCGGCGAGGTAGAAGCCCGGCGCCAGCCAGACCCAGAAGGACGGGTAGACCCCGTGCGCCAGGGCGAACAGGCTGTAGGGCCAGCTCAGCATCTTCCAGATGGCCGTGAGCAGGCCGTAGGCGGGGAAGAACACCGTCACCGAGACGAGCTGGAGCGGGCTCGCATGGCCGGAGAGCATCCGATAGATCACGATCGGCGTGGCGATCGGGCACCTGCTGAACACCCGGCACGCCAGCAGCGGACCCACCCCCAGATAGAGGGGGATGGCACGGTAGCATACGGAAAGGAATTTCGCCTTGCCGTTCCCCATGGGGTCCCCCGTCCGACACGCGGCTCGCCAGGTACAGGGTGGCGGCGAGGACGTGCGGAATCCCGAACGCGCATGAGACGGCCTGCCGTCAAAATGATCAATAGGATGATCGAAGGCGGGGAACTTTGCTCGCCTCAAACGGGTGCGGCAGAGAGGCTCATTATCCCCAGATCGAGTAGGATCGCGACGTGAAACAGACCTTCGCCCTCACCGCCCTCGTGGTTCGCGACTATGACGAGGCGATTGCGTTCTATCGTGATGTGGTCGGGTTCGAGCTGGCGGAGGACACCGACCTTGGCGGCGGAAAGCGCTGGGTGGTGGTGCGACCGCGCGGCGGGAGTGGCGGCGCGCTGCTGCTGGCCCAAGCCTCGGGGCCGCAGCAGGCGGCGCGGATCGGCGACCAGACCGGCGGGCGGGTGTTCCTGTTCCTCAACACCGACGACTTCGCACGCGATCATGCGGCAATGACCGCCAAGGGCGTCCGCTGGGTGCGCGAGCCGAAAGACGAGCCCTATGGCACCGTGGCGGTGTTCGCCGATCTCTACGGCAATCTCTGGGACCTGATCGAACCGAAGTCGGCCTAGAGGTCCGGGGCCCAGGCGGCGAAGTTCGGCAACTCGTGCTCCATGCGTCCGCGGGCGCTCATCCGCGCGTGGAGGGTCTTGATGCAGTCGCTGGCGGTACGCTCGAACAGGAACGGTAGGATTGCATGGACCATGCAGGCCAGGCCCGCCGCGAGCAGGGTCACGCCATAGCTGCCGGCATGGGCGAAGTGCTCGGTGTAGGTCTCCCCGACGTCGTCGAGGTGCTTGGTGAGGCTGTTGGTCATGGCGGTCCCCCAGAAGGCCGATAGGGGAACGAGTATGCGCCGGGCTCGGAGAATGGAACTGTCGGATTCACTTTCGATCTGGTAAATTTTAGAATCGAGTTCTCCCAATGAAGCGATTGGCATGAATGAAGTTCTAGATTCAATCGATCGGCGCATATTGCGTGAGTTGCAGGCCGACTCGACGATCGCCATCGCAGACCTCGCCGAGCGGGTGGGGCTGTCCCAGACACCGTGCTGGAAGCGGGTCAAGCGCCTGGAGGCCGAGGGGATCATTCAGAAAAGGGTGGCGCTGGTCGACCGCGAGCGGCTCGACCTTGGCCTGGTGGTGTTCGTCGCGGTTCGCGCGGCGCGGCACGACGAGGAATGGCTGACCCAGTTCGCGCGGGGCGCCTCGGCCCTGCCGGAGGTGGTCGAGTTCTATCGGATGAGCGGCGAGACCGACTATCTGCTGAAGGTCGTGGTGCGGGACATCGCCGCCTATGACCGCTTCTACAAGCGGTTGATCGCGGCGGCGCCGCTCGGCGACGTCTCCTCCAGCTTCGCGATGGAGCAGATCAAGTCGACCACAGCCCTGCCCTTGTAGCGACACCTTCCTCCCCCGCTGACGGGGGAGGAGAGCGTTTCGCTCGCTAGTGGAAGTCGTACCAGCGGCCGTGACGCCAATAGCCGCGGTCGTTGTCCCGGTCTGCGCGCCAGTGGTAGCGGTGGTTGGTGCGGTGCGCGTCCCACCAGGCGTCGTTGTAGAACCGCACGCCGAGCGTGGAGGGGTAGGTGGTGTAGCGC
>CAMFIW010000504.1 GCA_945952355.1 uncultured Phenylobacterium sp.
CCCAAGGCCTTCGACGTGCTGGTGAACCGCTCGGAGGCTTATGAGGCGGCGCTCGCCACCGATCCGGCCTTCGCCCGCTTCGCGCGCAATAACCTGAAGCCCCACAAGCGCGCCGGCTACACCATCTTCGAGGTTTCCCTGAAGGGTATCGGCGACACGCCCGGCGATGCGAGTTCCGAGCAGATGGAGGTCGTGGCCGACCGCGCCGAGCGGTACGGCCAGGACGATATCCGGGTGACGCACGAGCAGAACCTGGTCCTGCCGCACGTGAAGCTGGACGACGCCCATGCGGTCTATTTGGCCCTCGCCAAGGCCGGACTCGGCACGCCGAACATCAATCTGATCACCGACATCATCGCCTGCCCGGGCCTGGACTACTGCGCGCTGGCCAATGCGCGGGCGATCCCGATCGCCCAGGACATCGCCAAGCGGTTCGCCGACCAGGACCGCGCCGAGCTGATCGGCGAACTGAAGATCAAGATCAGCGGATGCATCAACGCCTGCGGCCACCACCATGTCGGCCACGTCGGCATCCTGGGCGTCGATAAGAAGGGCGAGGAGTTCTACCAGCTCACCCTGGGCGGCTCCGGCGCCGAGGACGCCTCGATCGGCAAGATCCTGGGGCCGGCCCTGCCGGCCGACAAGGTGACCGACGCCATCGACACCCTGGTCGAGGTCTATCTGCGCGAACGCCAGGAGGGCGAGCGCTTCCTCGACACCTTCCGCCGCACCGGCGACGCGCCGTTCAAGGAGGCCGTTTATGCCGACGCTCATTAAGAAGGGCCGGGGCGACGATTTCGCCTTCGTCGACGACGCCTTCACCGCCGTCGCCGACGACCAGGACATCCCGCGTGGCGACGTGATCATCTCGCTGGCCCGGTTCCAGACCGACGGCGACCGCCTGCTCTCCGAAGGCCGCCAGATCGGCGTGCGCATCGAGCCGGCCGAGGAGGTCGAGGCGCTCGCCTACGACCTGCCGCGCCTGGCCGTGGTCGCCCTGGCCTTCCCGAAGCACCGCGACGGGCGCGCCTTCTCCTCGGCGACCGTGCTGCGCAAGCGGCTAGGCTTCACGGGCGAGATCCGCGCGGTCGGCGACGTGTTCGTCGAGCAGGCCGCCCACATGGTCCGCTGCGGTTTCGACGCCTTCGAGGCCGCCCCCGGCGTGACGCTCGACCGGTGGGCTCACGTCGTCAACCGCCATCGTCACGTGTACCAGCGCGCCGTCGACGCCCGCCCGCCGGCCTTCGTCGAGCGCGAGGAGTAGCCACCATGGCTTTCGACCAGATCGAGCGCCCGTCCATCGCCACACGCTTGGACGCTGAGCTGCGCCACGCCCATCCGCTGACCATCCTGGAAAGCGCGGTGGAGACGCTGGGCGACAAGCTCGCCCTGGTCTCGTCCTTCGGGGCGGAGTCGGCGGTGCTGCTGCACCTGGTCGCCCAGGTGAAGCCGGACATGCCCGTGCTGTTCCTCGACACCGGCATGCTGTTCGGCCAGACCCTCGACTATCGCAAGACCCTCGCGGCCAGGCTCGGCCTCACAGGCGTGCGCGACCTGCGACCGGCCTTCAGCGACCTGGCCGTCGCCGATCCCAAGGCCAATCTCTGGCAGACCGACACGGACGCCTGCTGCCACATCCGCAAGGTGCTTCCGCTCGACAAAGCGATCGCCGAGTTCGATGGCTGGATCACCGGGCGCAAGCGCTTCCACGGCGGCGACCGCCTGAGCTTGCCGGTGGTCGAGCATGCCGACGGCAAGATCAAGTTCAATCCCCTGGCCAATTGGGGCAAGGCCGAGCTCGACGCCTACGTGGCCGAACACGACCTGCCGGCCCACCCTCTGGTGGCCCAGGGCTTCCCCTCGATCGGCTGCTGGCCCTGCACCAATCCGGTCGAGGAGGGCCAGGACGTTCGCGCTGGCCGCTGGCAGGGGTCCGACAAGACCGAGTGCGGCATTCACGTCGCCCGTGCGCCGAACACCATCGACAATGTCGGCGGCGACATCTAAGCGCCGTCTACCCGTAAAGATCGAGCATGACCGACGTGACCACCGCGCCCGCCCCGGCGAAGAAGGCCGGAGCCTTCCTCTACGAGACCGTGACCTGGGTCCACCACTGGACCGACGAACTGTTCTCGTTTCGCACCACCCGCGACCCCGCCTTCCGCTTCCAGAGCGGCCAGTTCGTGATGGTCGGCCTGGAGGTGGACGGCAAGCCGCTCGTTCGCGCCTATTCCATTGCTTCGCCGTCCTGGCACGAGGAGCTTGAGTTCTATTCGATCAAGGTGGCCGACGGGCCGCTCACCTCGCGCCTGCAGAAAATCCAGGTCGGCGATCAGGTGCTGATCGGCAAGAAGCCGACCGGCACGCTGGTGCTGGATGGCCTGCGTCCCGGCAAGCGGCTCTATATGGTCGGCACCGGGACGGGGCTCGCCCCGTGGCTCAGCCTCGCCCGCGACCCGGAGGTCTACGACCGGTTCGACGAGGTGATCGTCACCCATACGGTGCGCAATGTCGCAGACCTGAACTATCGCGAGCTGTTCGAACGCGACCTCGCGGCGGACGAGATCCTGGGCGAACTGATCGGCGGCAAGCTCCGCTACTACCCGACCGTGACCCGCGAGCCCTTCAAGACCCAAGGCCGGATCACCGACCTGATCGCTTCGGGCAAGATCTTCGAAGACCTTGGCGTTCCGAAGCTGGATCCCAAGGTCGATCGCCTGATGCTGTGCGGCGGCCCCTCGGTGCTGAAGGACCTGAAGGCTCAGCTCGAGTCCTACGGCTACGAGGAAGGCTCGGTCTCCAGCCCCGGCGACTACGTGCTCGAGCGCGCCTTCGTCGAGACCTGAGGCCGGTCAGTCTGACGATATCCGCCCCCGCACGAACGCGGCGCGTTCCATGACGTCGGCTCGGGGCAGCACGACCGGATCGTAGCCCAGCGCCACGAGCGAGGTCATCACCCGCGGAAACGTCGCCTCGGCCTCGGCCCAGGTCTGCCTGCGCTCGTCGTCGGTCTCGTAGATCTCGCGCCAGGGCGGGGCGACGAAGACCGTGCGGTTGCACCGGCGGCGGGTCAGGGCGGCGATCAGGTCCGGCGGCGTCGTGATCCCGTCGGCCAGGGCCCAGCAGGCGGCGTCCACGATGTTGCGGTCGAACAGCACAGGGCGGGTCTCTCCGGCCATGGCGTCGAAGATTGCCAGGTCGCGCCGGGCCACCTGCTCGAAATAGGCCTGGCTGTCGCCCCAGGGGACGGCGTTCCCACCGCTGCGGACCTGCTCGCGAATGACGGCGCGCGCCGTCTCTTCGACGCATAGAAGGCCCTCGGCGCGGAGGTGACGGATGAGAG
>CAMFIW010000505.1 GCA_945952355.1 uncultured Phenylobacterium sp.
GCGCCGAGGCCCTAGCCGCCTTCGCCTACCGCACCGAGCATAGGGAATACGTCCGCCGCCGACTGGAATGGTTCGAGGAACATCCGGGCCCGTCCTTCGTCCTCTGGTGGGTCCCGGCCGGCGAGATCCCGACCGGCGAGGACTGCGAGGCCCGCCTGGCCCACCTCGCCACCCATGGCCCGACCGGCCACGCCTTCGACTTCCGGAGCCGAATCCCCGCCCCCGCCCTGGAAAACGCCGTCAAATCGTCCTAAGAGGCCGCCCCATGAAAGCCGCCGTCATCGTCTTCCCGGGATCCAACTGCGACCGTGACTGCAAGGTGGCGATCGAACGCTCCACCGGCGCCCAGGTGGAGATGGTCTGGCACGGCGAGACGCACCTGCCCCAGGGCCTCGACCTGATCGTCCTGCCCGGCGGCTTCTCCTACGGCGACTATCTGCGCTGCGGCGCCATGGCTGCGCTCTCGCCGGTCATGGCCGAGGTCAAGGCCGCGGCCGATCGCGGCGTCGCCACCGTCGGCATCTGCAACGGGTTCCAAATCCTCTGCGAAGCGGGCCTGCTGCCCGGCGCCCTGCTGCGCAACGAAGCGCTGAAATACGTCTGCAAGGCGGTCGACCTCGAGGTCACCAACGCTCAGACCCGCTTCACCGCCGGCTATGGCGGCCGCCGCCAGGTCACCATGACCGTCGGCAATGGCGAGGGCAATTTCTTCGCCGACCCCGAATCCCTGGCCCGCATCGAGGGCGAGGGCCAAGTGGTCTTCCGATATCTCGACAATCCCAACGGCTCGACGGCGAACATCGCCGGCATCGTCAACGCCCGCGGCAACGTCCTGGGCCTCATGCCCCACCCGGACCGCGCCTTCGAGGCCGAACTCGGCTCCGCCGATGGCGCGACCCTGTTCCAGAGCGCCCTCGCCAGCGCCTGACCCTCTCCACGGTCGCGGCTGATTCTTTCGGAATATTCACGTTACGCGGCGTGGCGCCGGTGCTCAGATGCGCGCCTGTTCCGCGCGCCCGCGGACCCGGGAGAATCTCCATGCGCACCCCCTTCGCGATCGCCTTGCTGGCGACCGCCGCCCTCGGCCTCGCCACGCCCGCCGCGGCGGTCATGAACAGCCAAGCCAACGCCGCCGCCGCAGTGGCCGACACCAATCGCCCGGCCGACGACGTCAAGCGCGACGTCGACCGCAAACCCGCCGACATGCTGGCGTTCGCGGGCGTGAAGCCCGGCGACAAGGTCGCCGACCTCATCCCGGGCGGCGGCTATTTCAGCCGCCTGTTCTCCACCGCGGTCGGAGAGAAGGGCGCGGTCTATGCCTTTACGCCGGCCGAGTTCGCCAAGTTTTCGAAGGCGCCCCTGCCGGCCAACGGCGCCCATCCCGACCCGAAGCGTCCGAACATCACCTTCCTGACGGCGCCGATGAACGATTTCGCCACGCCCGAAAAGCTCGATGTGGTCTGGACCTCACAGAACTATCACGACCTGCACGACAGCTTCGCCGCGCCGACCGACGTGGCCAAGGTCAACAAGGCGATCTTCGAAGCCTTGAAGCCCGGCGGCGTCTATATCGTGCTCGACCACGCGGCGGTCGACGGCTCGGGCCTGACGGCGACCGACACCCTGCACCGGATCGACTCGGCGGCGGTGCGCAAGGAAGTCGAGGCGGCGGGCTTCAGATATGCGGGCGAACTCGATGTCCTGCGCAATCCCGCCGACCCGCGTACGGCGAATGTCTTCGACAAGTCGATCCGCGGCCACACCGACCAGTTCGTCCTCAAGTTCATCAAGCCCGGCAAGGCCGGCGGCGTCCCGAAGACGACGAAGACGAAGCCCTAGGGCCCGGCGCGCGTTCCCGAGGTCCTCAGCAGGAAACCCAGAACCTCCGCGACGGCCACATAGAGCCGCTCGGGAATCTCGGTCTCCAGTTCCAGGGTCGAGAGCGCTTCGGCGAGCGGGGCGTTCTCGGTCAGGGGCACGCCGTGCTCGCGGGCGGTCGCGATGATCCGCTCGCCGACCTGGCCGCGACCGCTGGCCACCACCGTCGGCGCGCCCGCGCCGTCGTATCTGAGGGCCACGGCGATCTGGCGCGCGTCCGTCATACGGCCTGGTCCAGCAACTGGCCGGCCGAGGTCGGGGCCGCCGGCGGCACGCCCTGATAGACAGCCACCTCTGCGCGCACGTCAGGGCCGGTGAGCGCGCCGATCAATTCCGCCGCGCGGGCCTTCAGCAGGTCCGCGCCCTCCGGCCGCGCCGCCCAGATCGCCACGCCAAGTTGGCCGCCGGCGAGGCTTAGATGTGCGGTCACCGGGCCAAGCGGCTCGACATCAAGCCCGAAGCGCGCACGCCAGGTCGGGCCGGCGTCGGGGTCGCCGCCCCGCCCACGTCCGTCACGGCTCACCTCGAACTGGGCCACGGCGGCGCCGAACGGCGTCTGCACCGGCGCCTCGAAGTTCCAGCGGCTCACGGGGTCGGCGTCACGCTCCGGCAGGCTGGCGATCTGCAGCAATTCCAGCCGCGCCAGGGCCGACTCCGTCTCCTCGGCCAGCCTTTGGCGCTGGATCTCGTCGGGGGCCCCTCGGTCGAGGCCCGGCAGGGCCGCCCGCTGTCCCGCGGTCGGGCCTCCGCGATAGGGCGGCGGCGGGCGGGTTCCGGACGCGTTTCGGCGGCTCGGCATCGGCCCGGCGTTGGCAAGCGCTTGACGCAGCAACAGGAGACCCGCCTTCAGGTCGATGCTCACCGGCGACTGGTTCGGGTTGGCCGCGAGGTCAGCCTCCAGCAGCAGCCCGGAGCCCGACAGCGCCTTGGCCACGTCCGGCGCCTCCGCCTCGGCGGTCAGCGGCGTCTGCTGCGCCAACACCCGTGCCGCGGCCTGGCGGACGGCGGGAGGGAGGTTTGGCGAGTTCACGGCCTGGGCGAGATCCGCCAGCAGGGGCGCGAGTCCGTCCTGCTTCACCACCGCCTCCTGGGTGGCCGCGGCGACCACCTGGGCTCGGGTCTGGGCCACGGGCGCGGTCGGCGCCTGGGACGTGGCGGTCGGCGTCTGGGCCTCGATCTCCGAGACGCCGATGATCCTGACGAGGCGCCCGATCGGCCCGGTCGCTCCCGCCTCGGCGATCCGGCCGCTTGCATGTCCGGCCAGCGTGGCGAGCGTGCTGTTGGCTCTGTCGATCGGCGGAATGGCCAAGCTTCTGATTCCTTCGGGAACCGAGGTTATGAAACCCAGGTGAAGCGGGCCTTAAGGCGGCCTTCCTCCGCGTGCGGGGGAGAAAGCGATGCGCTCACTCCGATATCGTCACCTTTCTAAAAGTCGGATCGGCCTCGATGTCGGCCCGTTGGAAC
>CAMFIW010000506.1 GCA_945952355.1 uncultured Phenylobacterium sp.
GTTCCTGCTCGGCGTCTATGGCGGCTATTTCGGGGGCGCGGTGGGCCTGATGATGCTGGCCGTCTGGAGCCTCGCCACGGCGCTGGATCTGCGCGCCTTGAACCCGCTGCGCACCCTCATGGTGGCCGCCTCCAACGGAGTCGCCGTGGTCTGTTTCGCCGCCACCGGCAATGTCAGCTTGCGCGAGGCGCTGGTGACCATGGCGGGTGGGATCGCCGGCGGCTACCTCGGCGCCCAGTTCGGCCGCCGGCTGCCGGCGCCCGTCCTGCGCGCGATCATCCTGACTATCGCCGGGGTGACGACGGCGGCCTTCTTCGTCCGCGCCTACGCCTAGCGGCTAGAGGCTCACCTGGCCCTTGAACATCGGCGCGCAGCCGCCGCCGACCGTCGCGCGGATGCCGTCCGCCGCCCGGTGCGCGGTGACGTGGAGTTGGCTCGGCCGGCCCATCTCGACGCCCTGGGTCACCTCGAAGGCCGCGGTCTCGCCCCCGTCCAGAGAGAGCAGCAGCGCCGCCAGGGTGGCGTTGGCGCTGCCGGTCGCGGCGTCCTCGAACGTGCCCGACAGAGGCGCGAACATCCGCACCCGCAGCTTGTCGCCGTCGCGGGCATAGAGGTGGATCGACAGGCGGTCGCCGACTTCGGGGATGGTGGCCGCCACCTCGCGGCTGCCGGTCAGGTTGGGGCCGGCCTTGGCCAGGCCCTGCGGCGTGACCTCGGCGAACACGAAGTCCACGCCCACCGAGGCCTGGATCGGCGGGTGGCGCGTCGTGATCACGTCGGCCGGTTCGATCATGCAGCAGGTGGCGATCTGTTCGGCCGTCAGGTTAAAGCCGGTCGACAGCGCCTGCGGGGCGGCGATCGCGGCGCCCGTGACCTGGCCCGCTTCGTCGCGCTCGACCTTCACCTCGACCAGGCCGGCGATCTCCTCGAACACCAGCACGCCGGCCGTGTCGCGGCCGAGCTCGGCCAGCACGAACCCGGTGCCGACATTGGGGTGGCCGGCGAACGGCATCTCGGCCGTACGGTTGAAGATGCGCACGCGGGCGGTGTGGGCCGGATCGTCCGCCGGCAGGACGAAGGTCGTCTCCGACAGGTTCATCTCGCCGGCCAGGGCCTGCATCTGCTCGCCGGTCATGCCGCGGGCGTCGGTGAACACGGCCAGCTGGTTGCCGCCGAACCGGCGGTCGGTGAACACGTCCAGGGTCACGAAGTCATAGGTAGGCACGGCGGGGCTCCTCGTCGGCAAGCCTTGCCATGACTTCGGGAAATAGCCAAGTGGCTAAATATACCCCACCTGATCGCCTACAATATCGCGCCGGTTCCCGCCCTAGCGCGGCAGGTTGGCGTTCTTGGCCTGCTCCGCGTCGGTGGCCAGCCGGATGGCGTGCAGGTCGTCGCTCAAGCGGAACAGCGCCACATAGAGCTCGCAGAACGACCGCCACAGCAGCACCAGCGCGCTGACCACCAGGAAGCCGCCGACCAATACCCCGGCCGCCAGCAACAGGCCCATCAGGAGCTGCTCGCGCAGGGCCACCCCCACCGCCGTGCCGACGAAGCCGAACGCGACCAGGGCGATCACGCCCAGTCCCGCCCAGTAGATCAGGTGGATGACCTGGTTGGTCATCAGCCGCTCGAAGGTCAGCAGGTCCCAGAACAGGGTCGCGCTGAGGCTGCTGCGCTGAGGTTTCGGTCGAGGTTGACGCATGAGGTTCCCAAGCCGGGATTCGAGAAAGCCGTCCCGTTGGCCAAACCGCTACCAGCCGGCAAGCCGGGCCGCAACGGGCGAAGGGCCGCGCCTTAGATCATGCCCACGGTCTTGAGCCGGGCGCGGGGGTGGACCTCGTTCTGGCTCATCACCGGGGTTTGGCCGCGGAAGCGCTCGATGATCGAGCGGACATAGGGGCGGATCTGCGGGCTGGTCAGCAATACGGGGCTGTCGCCGGCGAGGGCCGCGCGTTCGAACACCTCGCGCACGCCGCGGATGAAGTCCTGCAGGCGAGACGGCGCCATCGCCAACTGCTTCTCGTCGCCGGCCCCGATCAGGCTCTCGGCGAAGGCGTTCTCCCAGTCGGCCGACATGGTGACGATCGGCAGGGCTCCGTCCTCGCCGCGGTGCGAGAACGACAGCTGGCGCGCCAGACGGGTGCGGACCTGCTCGACCAGCAGGGTGATCGATTGGGTGTGCGGCGCGGCCTCGCCGATCCCTTCCAGGATGGCCGGCAGGTCGCGGATCGAGACCCGCTCGCGCAGCAGCGCCTGCAGCACGCGCTGGATGGTGGTGGCCGACACGACGTTCGGGATCAGGTCGTCGACCAGCTTCTTCTGCTCGGCCGGCATGTCCTTCAGCAGCTTCTGGACCTCGGCGTAGGAGAGCAGGTCGGGCATGTTCTCCTTGAGAATCTCGGTCAGGTGCGTGGTCAGCACCGTGGCCGGGTCGACGATGGTGTAGCCGCGGAAGGTCGCTTCCTCGCGCAGGTTGTCGTCGATCCAGGTGGCCGGCAGGCCGAAGGCCGGTTCGCGCATGTGCTCGCCGGGAAGTTCGACCTGCCCGCCGCGCGGGTCCATCGCCATCAGGTGGCCCAGACGCACCTCGCCGCCGCCAGCCTCCATCTCCTTGATGCGGATCATGTAGCCCTGCGAGTTGAGCCGCATGTTGTCGAGGATCCGCACCGCCGGCATGACGAAGCCGAAATCGGCCGCAAGCGTTTTGCGCAGGGCTTTGATCTGGTCGGTGAGCCGGCGGCCCTCCAGGTCATTGATCAGCGGCAGGAGGCCGTAGCCGAGCTCGATCTTGATCTCGTCGATGGCCAGGGTCTGGCTGATCGGCTCGTCCTGCTCCTCGGCCGGCGCCGCCTGGGCGGGGACCAGGGCGTCGGCCTCCGGTTCGTCCGGCGCGTGCGCCCGTCGCCAGGCCAGTACGCCCGCGCCCACCGACATCAGGGCGAACGGGATGATCGGCATGCCGGGGATGAAGGCGATCACGCCGGCGGCGGCCGAGACCATGCCCAGGCTGATCGGGTTCATGGCCAGCTGGTTGACCAGGGCCTTGTCCGCGGAGCCCTCGACGCCGGCCTTGGACACCAGGAAGCCGGCGGCGATCGAGATGATCAGGGCCGGAATCTGGCTGACCAGGCCGTCGCCGATGGTCATGATGGTGTAGGTCGAGGCCGCCTGGGCGATCGGCACGCCGTGCTGCAGCACCCCGATCAGGATGCCGCCGATCACGTTGATGGCCACGATGATTAGGCCGGCGACAGCGTCGCCGCGCACGAACTTCGAGGCGCCGTCCATGGCCTGTCTCTTATACACATCTCCGAGCCCACGAGACTAGGCATGATCT
>CAMFIW010000507.1 GCA_945952355.1 uncultured Phenylobacterium sp.
CCCACCGTTTCCTCGGAGATGATCCAGAGGCGCTCGGCGTGCTCGGGGTTGAGGGCATGTGGCATGACGCCCAGCATCGGGTTCACCTTGGCGTCGAAAGGCACGGCCTGGGCGAGGTTCTCGAGATAGAGCCCGCCGATCCCTTCCAGCTCGTCGCCGATCGCCGCCCAGACGCTGGTCGAGGCGCCCTGGGCCGGGGTCTTGAAGCCCTCGCGCACCACGCCTTCCTCGTTCATCCAGCCCAGGGCGATCATCTCTTCGCGCGCCATGTGCCGCTGCAGCGGGGTCATGATCCCGCCGGGCATGACGGCGTTGGCGGTGATGCCGAGATCCTTGAAGCGCTCGTGGAAGCCCAGGGCGAACAGCGAGTTGGCGGTCTTCGACTGACCATAGGCGGTCCACTTGTCGTAGGGCGTCTTGCGGAAGTGCATGTCGTCCCACAGCACGTCGCTGCGCCGGTGACCCGACGAGCTCAGCGACACCAACCGCGCCGAGCGCCCGTCCTCCGCGGCGTTCATCAACGCCCGCGCCAGGCCGACGCCCAGCAGGAAATGGCCGAAGTGGTTGGTGCCGACCTGCATTTCCAGGTCGTCCTTGGTGTAGGTCTGCGGACAGGCCATGACCCCGGCGTTGTTGATCAGCACGTTCAGCGGCTTGTCGCCCCAGTTCCGCACGAAGCCGGCGACCGAGCTCAGGTCCGAGAGGTCGAGCTGGCCGACGCTGGCCCGCTGGGCGCCGGTCGAGGCGTTGATGTCGGCCGCCGCCTTCTCGCCCGCCTCACGGTTGCGCACCGCCAGCATCACGTTCGCCCCGGCGCCCGCGAGCGCGCGCGCCGTCTCGATGCCGATGCCCGTCGCCCCGCCGGTGACGATGATGTTCATGTCGGCCAGGTCGTGGTCCTCGGCGACCACGGCGGCGTCGGTATAGGGGTCCAGCCCCGAAGTGATCTGCTCCGACATCACGCCACCTTCGAGAAATCGGGCGCGCGCTTTTCGGCGAAGGCGGCGAAGGCCTCCTTGGCCTCCGGCGTCTTCAGCTGGGCGGCGAACACCACGCCCTCGCGGGCCATCTGTTCGGCCATGAGCTGCGGATTGCGCATCAGGGCCTTGGTGGCCATCACCGCAGCCGGCGCCTTGGCCGCCACGGCCTCGGCCGCGGCCCGCGCCTTGGCGCGGAGCTGGTCGCGCGGCACGGCGGCGTTGGCGATCCCCCAGTCGACCGCCTGCTGGGCGGTCACCGCCTCGCCCAGCACGAACATGGCGAAGGCCCGCGTGTGGCCGATGCGGCTCGGCAGGGTCACGCTCGACGCCGCCTCCGGCACCAGGGCGAGGTTCACGAACGGGGTGGTCAGCAGGGCGTCGTCCGAAACATAGACCAGGTCGCAATGCAGCAGCATGGTGGTGCCAACGCCCACGGCGCGGCCGTTGACCGCCGCCACCAGCGGGATCTTCGCCCGGCCCAGCGCGATCAGCAGCGGATTGCCCTCGCTCGCCCGGTTGGCGTCGGCGTCGCCGGCGTTGGCGGCGGCGAAGTCGGCCAGGTCGTTGCCGGCCGTGAACATGTCGCCATTGCCCTGGATCAGCACGCATCGCACCTCGGGATCGTCCGCCGCGCCGTCGATGCCGTCCGCCAGCGCCTGGTACATGGCGCGCGTCAGGGCGTTCTTCTTTTCCGGCCGGTTCATCGTCAGGGTCAGCACGCCCCCGGACTTTTCGGCGATCACATGTTCGGTCATGGCGTTCTCCCGTTCCTTACGCCGTACGTTAGCGCGCCGGGCGGGCGCTCGGCCATCAAAAGCCGAACCCCCTCGCATGAGATCGGCTCATGCGACGAGAGTTGCTCCCCCGTTGGGGGAGCTGTCGGGCGCGGCTCGCGCCTGACTGAGAGGGTGGCCGGCAATGAGTCCGCGGGCTTCAGCCCCCTCCGTCGCGGCGCTCTGCGCCGATCCACCTCCCCCAACGGGGGAGGAATTTAGCGCGCCCGATACCAGTCGACCCCCACAGCGTCGGCCTCCTTCACCGCCCGGCCGCGCGCGATCAGGCAGTTCAGGTGCGCAAGGCTCTCGCCGGTGGCCAGGCCCAGCACCCACTGGTCGATTTTGCGGCGGAACAGGACGGAGAACACGTCCACTACCCGCTTGGGCTCGGCCAGGAGCTTCTCCAGCCGCGCCAGGCCGCGCTCATGGCCGCCGATCAGGTGGTCGACGCGCGCATGGAGGCCGCGGAACGGATCGTTGTGCGCCGGCAGCACCAGCACGTCGTCCGGCACCTTGGTCTTCAGCCGCGCCAACGAGGTCAGCCAGTCGGTCAGCGGATCGCCGGCCGGCTCCGTCGGGAACACCGACACGTTGGACGAGATCTTCGGCAGCACCTGGTCGCCGCTGATCAGCAGCTTCAGATCGGGGCAATAGAGGCAGGCGTGCTCCGGCGAGTGGCCGTTGCCCTCGACCATGCGCCAGACATGGTCGCCGATCTTGATCTCGTCGCCGTCGCTCATCCGCTGGAAGCTGTCCGGCAGGGCGTGGAGCCCCTTGCCGAATCCGCCGAACCGGGCGCGGTAGTCCTCGATCGCCTCGGCGTCCCAGCCGGCCGCCTTGTAGAAGTCCAGCGCGTCCTTCGGCGCCTCGCGCCCGGTGTCGGCGGCCAGCGAACGACACATCAGGAATTCGAGCCGGCTGATCCATAGCCGGCAGTCGAACTTGCGCGTGATCCAGCCCGCCATGCCGATGTGGTCCGGATGCATGTGGGTGACGAACACCCGCGTGATCGGCCGCCCGCCCAGCGGCCCCGCGAAGGCCTTGCGCCAGGCCTGCTGGGTCTCGCCGCTGCTGATGCCGGTGTCGACCAGCGCCCATCCGTCGCCGTCCTCCAGCGCCCAGACATTGATGAAGGCCAGCGACCCGCCGAGCGGCATCCGCAGCCACTTCACCCCCGGCGCGACGTCGATCGCCTCACCGGTCTTGGGCCCATGCTCGAAGGGATAGGCGAGCTTGGGTCTTGGATGCTCGGGTATGGCGTCCTCGAACCCGTCGCGCATGTGGTCTCTCCCCGAAAATCGAACCCCCATTGTCGGACGGCGACGCTGCGGGATCAAACACCCATTCGGCGACCTTCGCCGTGGTTCAGCCCTGGTTCACGCCGAACTTGCTCATTCCTGGCGCTTGGGCGTATGTCGCCCAGACAGGGATCCACCCAGGAGAGTCTAAGAACATGAAGCCCTTTGGAATCGGGCTCGCGGCCGCCCTCATCGTCGCGGTCATGGCGCCCGCCGCGGTGCTGTCCGCGAGCAAAGGCGCGGCCCCCGCCGTCAGTGAGGCTCAACGCAAGCAAGGCATGGCCG
>CAMFIW010000508.1 GCA_945952355.1 uncultured Phenylobacterium sp.
GGCGGCAGGGCGGGCTCGCCGAGCCCGGTGGGCGGATTGTCGGTGATCACCCAGCTCACCTCGACCACCGGCGCGGCGTTTATGCGGATCAGCGGATAGGCGTCGAAATTGCTCTCCACCGCATGGCCATCCTCGATGGTGATCTTCTGGCCGAGCGCCGCCGAGATCCCGTCGATGGCCGCGCCCTGGACCTGGTTCATCGCGCCGGCCGGATTGACGATCTGACGGCCCACGTCGGCGGCGACCCAGACCTTCTCGGCCGTGACCGAGCCATCCTTGTCGACGCGCGCCCGCACCACCTCGGCGAAATAGCCCAGGTGGCTGAAGTGGAAGGCGACGCCCAAGCCCGTGCCCTTGGGCAGCGTGGTCTTGTCCCAGCCGGAGACCTCGGCCACGCGTTTCACCACCCCACGCATCCGGGCCGCGTCATAGCCGTCCTTGCCAGGCGTGCCGACCATGCCCTGCTCGCCCAGCAGCTTCAGGCGGAAAGCCACCGGGTCGGCATTGGCCGCGTGGGCCAGCTCGTCGATGAAGGACTGGATGACGAAGGCCAGCCCATTGGAGCCCGGCGCCCGCAGCGGCCCGGTGGGCACGCCGGACGGAATCAGGCTGAGGTCATACTTGAAGTTGGGGATGAAGCGGGCCGGGAACTCGGTGGCCGACATGGCGGCGCTGCGGCCCGGCTGGCCGTCGACGCCCAGGGTCACGAAGTGGTCGCGCCAGGCGGTCAGGTTTCCCGCCGCATCGACGCCGCCCGACAGGTAGTGCCAACCGGCGGGCCGGTAGAAGTCGTGCCGCAGGTCGTCCTCCCGGGTCCACAGGAGCTTGACCGGCGCCTTGGTCTCACGCGCGATCCAGGCGGCCTCGACCATGTAGTCGTTGGAGAGCCTGCGCCCAAAGCCGCCGCCGCAGCGGATCATGTGGATGGCGATGTCCTCGGGCTTGACGCCGAGTGTCTTGGCGACGAGCTGACGGCCGGGCTCTGGGTTCTGGGTCGGCGCCCAGATCTCCAGCTTGCCGTCCTTCCATTGCGCCGTGCAGTTCTGCGGCTCCAGCGGCGCATGCGCCAGGAACGGGTAGGCATAGGCCGCCTCGACGGTCTTGGTCGCCGCTTTCATCGCCGCCTCATGATCGCCATCGGACCGCTCGGTGCGCAGCGGGGCGCCCTTGGAGAGCTTCAGGGCCTGGGCGTCATAGGCCGCCGTCGACTGCTGGCCGGTCGGATGATCCTTCCAGACGATGTTCAGCTTCTCGCGGCCCTTGCGCGCCTGCCACCAGCTGTCGGCGACGACGCACACCCCGGGCAGGAGCCCGTCGAGCGCCGTCCCGCCCTCGACCACGAAGGCGTTTCGTACCCCCTTCACCGCCTTGGCGGCGGCGAGGTCGCAGCTGGCGACGCCCGCGCCATAGACCGGCGCCTTCTCGAAGGTGGCGTAGAGCATGCCCGGGACCACCACATCGATCCCGAACAGCGGCTTGCCGGTGACGATTGCGGCGGTGTCGACCTGGGCATGGGGCTTGCCGACGATGCGATAGTCCTTCGGGTCCTTGAGCTTCAGGCTCTTGGGATCGGGCTGAGCCATGGTCGCGGCCCTGGCGGCCAGGGCGCCATAGGTCGCCTTGCGGTTCGAGGCCTTGTGGAACACCACGCCCGAAGCGGTGGTGCAGTCGCCCGCGGGCACGTTCCAGTCCTTGGCCGCCGCGGCCACCAGCATGGCCCGCGCGGTGGCGCCGACCTGGCGCAGCTGGTCCCAGTGCAGCGGGGTCGCGGCGCTGCCGCCGGCGAATTGGCGGCCATAGGTGGCGGGGTCGCCGTCGGCCTGCTTGGTGCGGACCTGGCTCCAGTCCACGTCCAGCTCCTCGGCGATCATCATCGGCAGGGAGGTCTTCACCCCCTGCCCGATCTCCGGGTTCTTCGCGACGATGGTGACCAGGCCGTCGGGGGCGATGGTCACATAGGCGTTGAGCTGAGCCCCCGCGGAGCCGTCCGCCAGGCCCTTGCCCGGCAGGCTGAAGCTGAGCGCCAGGCCGCCGGCCACGGCGCCGACCTTGATGAAGTCCCGCCGCGAGGCCGCGTCGAAGGAGCCGTCCGCCGCCATGATCAGGCCCCCACCGGCTGGCCCGAGGCCTTTTTGATCGCCGCCCGGATGCGGGTGTAGGTGGCGCAGCGGCAGATGTTCCCGCTCATGGCCGCATCGATGTCGGAATCGGTGGGCTTCGGGACCTGGTTGAGCAGGGCGGTCGCCGACATGATCTGGCCGGGCTGGCAATAGCCGCACTGGGCGACGTCGAGCTCGCTCCAGGCCGCCTGCACCTTCTTGCCCGTCGCCGTGGCTCCAATCCCCTCGATGGTGACGACCTTGGAGGCGCCGACGTTCTCGACCGGGAACGAGCAAGACCGCACCGGCGTCCCGTCGATGTGCACCGTGCAGGCGCCGCACTGGCCGACGCCACAGCCGAACTTCGGGCCCAGGATCCCGAGGCCGTCGCGCAGGGTCCAGAGCAGGGGTGTGCCCGGCTCCACATCGGCCTCGCGCACGCGGCCGTCGACGAAGATCTTGAAGGCCATCCCACGCCTCTGTCGGTTTCGAGCTGAGCCGCGATTCTAGCCTCGGCCAGGGTGCGGCGCCAGAGCGCGCGTCAGTCTCCGAGCACCGGGAACTCGATCCGCGCTGAAAAGCCCTGCCGCGCGAACCTGGCCTCGACCGAGCCGCCATAGGTGCGCAGCGCGGCCTCCATCAGCCGGCTGCCGAAGCCGCTGCGTGTGGGCGGCGACACCACCGGACCGCCGGCCTCCCGCCAGACCATCGCCGCCATGCCCTCCGCCGCGCGCTCGGCGTTGACCGCGATGCGCCCATGCGGAACCGACAGGGCGCCGTACTTGGTCGCGTTGGTCCCGAGCTCGTGGACCAGCAAGGCCAGCATCAGCGCCGCATCGGCGCCGAGCCGAAGGTCGCCGAGGGCGCGGTCGACGTCGAACCTTCCGGGATCGAAGGGATCGAGGGCCGAGGCGAACAGGTCGCCCAGGGTCAGGGGCCCCGAGCCGCTGGTCACCAGGTCCTGGGAGCGCGACATGGCTTCGATACGGGAGACGAGCAGGTCTTCGAAGTCCTCGACGGAACGGGCGTTCCGCGAGGTCTGACGCACGATGGCCAGGATCATCTGGAGCCCGTTGCGCGAGCGGTGGGCCAGTTCGCCCATGACCAGCCGGCGTCGTTCCTCGGCCTCGCGGCGTTCGGTGATGTCCAGGACGGTGCCCAGCACCCGGCGTGGCTCGCCACCTTCGCGCAGGATGCGGCCGTGGACCAGCACCCACCGCACGGCGCCATCGGGCGC
>CAMFIW010000509.1 GCA_945952355.1 uncultured Phenylobacterium sp.
CAGTACGACTATCGCCTGGTCACCTCGCCGTACAAGGAACGGCGGGCGAATGTGGTGTTCCAGGTCGAGACCAGCGACATGGCGGCTTCGACCCTCGGGCGCCAGCTTGGCCCCGCCCAGGCCCAGGCCGAACACCTGGCCCAGCGCACCGGGCGATTCCTCAGCAAGCTGCGACAGCCTACGGGCCCGGCTACGCCCGAGGCGGCGCCTAGCGCCCCAGCCGGCCCCGCCGAACGTCCCGCACGATCTCCCGCGCGGCGTTATGTCCGGGAGCACCGGTGACGCCGCCGCCCGGGTGCGTGCCCGCGCCGCACTGATAGAGTCCCTTCAGTGGGGTGCGGTAGTCGCCGGCGCCCAGGACCGGCCGCGCCGAGAACATTTGATCCAGGCTCAGCGCCCCGTGCATGATGTCGCCGCCCACCAGGCCGAAGGTGCGCTCCAGGTCCAGCGGCGACAGCACCTGTCGGCCCAGCACCGAGGCGGCGAAGCCCGGCGCGTGCTTGTCCACCGTCGCGATCATCAGGTCGGCGACCTCTTCGCGGTGATCGTCCCAGGACGCCCCGCTGGGCAGCTTCGGCGCGACGTGCTGGCAGAACAGGCTCGCCACGTGCTGTCCGGCCGGCGCCAGGCTGTCGTCCAGGGTCGAAGGGATCAGCATCTCGACGATCGGCTCCTTCGACCAGCCGTGGTTGCGCGCGTCCGTGAAGGCGCGATCCATGTAGGCGAGGCTTGGGGCGATGATGATGCCGGCGGTCAGGTGGTCGCCCCCGCCCGGCTTGCAGGTGAAGTCGGGCAGTTTGGACAGCGCCACGTTCATCCGGAAGGTGCCGGAGCCGGATCGATAGCGTCGAACCCGTTCGGCGAAGTCCGCGTCTTGCCAGGCGCCGTCCACCAGCCTTCCGAACAGCAGTTGGGGGTGCAGGTTGGAGACCACCGCGCGAGCCATCAGCTTCTCGCCCCCCTCGGTCACCACGCCCACGGCGCGGCCCTTCTCGACGATCACCTCGACGATCGCCGTGTCGGTGCGGATCTCGACACCGCGTTCGGCGCAGCAAGCCGCCATGGCCTGGGTGATCGCCCCCATGCCGCCCACGGCATGGCCCCAGGCGCCCTTCTTGCCATTCACCTCGCCGAACACGTGGTGCAGCAGCACATAGGCCGAGCCGGCGGAGTAGGGGCTCGCATAGTTGCCGACCACACCGTCGAAGCCATAGACCGCCTTGATCGGCTCGCTCTCGAACCAGCCGTCCAGCCAGTCGCCGGCCGATTGCGAGAACAGGGCTAGCAGGTCGCGCTTGGCGGTCATGTCGGGCTTCGACAGCCGCCGGCCCAGGCTGGCGCTTTTCAGCAGCTCAGGGATCGCTTGGGCGAGGCCGCCCTCGACCAGGTTGGGCGGCGTTTCCAACACCAGTTCGCGCAGCACGTCGGCGATGGCGTCGAGGCGCTCGCCATAGGCGTCCAGGCGATCGGCGTCCTTTTGGGAAAAGCGCGCCACCTCGGCCTTGGTACGGTCTTCGCCGGTGGTCAGGCTGTCGCCGTCGAGTGGCAGGAAGTTCGAAGCCTTGCGCTCCACCACCTTCAGGCCGTGACGGTGCAGCTCGAGGTCGCGGATGACCTTCGGATTCAACAGGCTCACGGTATAGCTGGCCACCGAATTGCGGAAGCCGGGGTGGAACTCCTGCGTCACCGCCGCGCCGCCGACCACGCCACGGCGTTCCAGCACCGTGACCTTCAGCCCCGCGGCGGCCAGGTAGGCGGCGCAGGTCAGGCCGTTGTGGCCGGCGCCCATAACGATGATATCGCTGGCCATTCATGGGTCCTGGAAGCGCTACGGGGGATCGCCCTGCTTACAGCAATTCCCTGCCGCGCCAAGCCGGCCGCCTATTTCACCAGGGTCGTGCAGGAGCCCAGCCAGACGACGCCGGGAATGTCGCCGTCGCCCACCACCTCGGCCAGGGCGTCGGGATGGAAGTTCCAGGAATCGGCGGGCTTGGCATGCTTGACCAGGTCTTCCAGGTCCGCGCCCTGAGTCTGACGGAAGTAGCGGATATCGAGGGTCGCGCCGGAGGGGATGGACTGGCCGGAAGGCGGAGTTACGGTGACGTTCACCACCCCCTTGAAGTTCGCCGGCACACTCTGGGCCGTCATCACGGTCTGGGGGCCGCCGGGCGGCCCGAAATAGCCAGTGTAGCTGAAGGCGCAGCCAGCGGTCAGGCCCTGCAGGACGACCACCGACTTGTCGGGAAAGCCCGTCGCCTGGGCCACGAACCAGTAGGTTTCGGCCGTCGCGTCCAGGTTCGGGAAGTAGGCGGATCCCGACACCGCACCGCTGGTGGAGGCGACCGTGTTGATATTGTGCCAGGCGATGTTCGGATTGTCCGTCACCCAGTTCACGAAGGCTGCGGTGTTGCGGAAGCTGACCGGCATCGGATTGGGATGGGACGGCGTCACCAGGCGGGCGATCAGGCAGTAGTGGAAGCCTTGCGGCACGGGCTGGTTGAGGATGAAGGGGCTGTTGCCGACGCAGATCGCGCCCGCCGCGATCTGCGGATTGTTGGCCAAGTCCACGAGCGGCGCACTGGGACCCGCCCCGGTGGAGACCGGGTTGTTGCCCCAGTAGGAGACGTCGAGCAGCAGCGAGCTCGGCGTGGAGTAGAGAAAAACGGTTCCCGAGCTCGTCGTCGAGCCGAGGTTCTTGCCCCGCACATAGATGAAATTGTTCACCCCGCCGACCACATCTAGGCCCGGATTCTGGGCCCAGGTCGTGCCGAACCAGGCGAGCGGCTGGGTCGTCTGCTGCTGCGGAATGATATCGGGCGAAAGCGAGGCGAACGCGCCGGCATAGGGAATCTGCCCGTTGTCGTCGAGCGCGTCGCGAACATAGATGTCGGCATAGGTCGGCATGGGGGCTCCATGGCCCGCCGCCGAGGGCCGGCGGCAGGATCTAGCGGGATGGGGTAGGAGAGGGGGCCTGGGCGGCTTCAGCTGGGACTGAGGCGGACCGCGCCCACGCCGGGGTGCGGGATGTCGGCGTTGAAGACCACCTGCCCGTTGACGTCGGGGCTCGCCGTGGCGACGAGCTGCCCGTTCACCAGCAGGTCGACCGAGGCTTCGGTTTCGAGGGGCTCGCCATTGGCGTAGCCGATGATCACGGTGGTGCTCATGTGCGGCTCCGGCTCAGGGGTTGGTGTCGTCGAATACGGTCGTGACGTTGTCGTAGATCGTCCCGACCCAGGTGATGGGGGTGTTGATGAACTCCCGGTAGATCGCGCGCGCGGTCACTCCCGCGGGACCGATCGGGACATTGCTCACCATCGGCTCGAACTGGTTGT
>CAMFIW010000510.1 GCA_945952355.1 uncultured Phenylobacterium sp.
GAGATCATGCCTAGTCTCGTGGGCTCGGAGATGTGTATAAGAGACAGGTGTGGCCGTCGCGGGGCAGCTTGAAGACGATGATATCGCCTCGCTGCGGCGCCTTCTCGAAAAGTCGGCCCGAGAACAGCGGCGGGCTGAACGGCACCGAGTTGCGCGACCAGCCGTAGGCGTACTTGGAGACGATGATGTAGTCGCCTTCCAGCAACGTCGGCTCCATCGAGGCCGACGGGATGGTGAAGGGCTGGAAGAAGATCACCCGCAGGAAGAGCGCGATCACCAGGGCGTAGGCCACGGTCTTGACGATCTCGACAAGCTCGTTGACCGCCCCCGGCTGTTCCGTGGCGGCGCTACGCACGTTTTCGGTCATCTAAAGCCCTGAACACCTCCGGCGCGAGCCGGATCGAAGGCCCGTAGCTAGAACGAAGGCTGCGCCGGGGCAAGGGCGGCCCCGGGACGCAGGCACGTCCCTCAATGCAGGACGTGGCCGAAGCGGCTGGGACGCAGGTTCAGCACCCAGGTCCAGGGCTTGAACAGCGACGCGCCCTGGGACCAGGAGACCAGCACCACGCGCGCGCGGCCGACCAGGTTTTCCTCCGGCACCATGCCCACGCCGATCTCGGGCGGGAGGCGGCTGTCGGCGGAGTTGTCGCGGTTGTCGCCCATGAAGAAGTTGTAGTGGTCGGGCACCGTGAGAGCGGGCGTGTTGGCCAGGTCGTAGTAGGTGCCGAAGTCGTTGGTCAGGTAGGTGCGGCCGCCCGGAAGCGTCTCCTGCACGCGCTGCACCGGACGCACCACGCTGGTCCCGCCGGTCTCCAGCACGGTCTCCTTCACCACCCGCGGCACGAGCTGGCCGTTCAGATACAGCAGGCCGTCCTTCATCTGCACCCGGTCGCCGGGCACGCCGATCAGGCGCTTGATGTAGTCGGTGCGGTTATCCCGCGGCAGCTTGAAGACGATGATGTCGCCGCGCTTGGGCGGATTGTCGAAGATGCGGCCGGAGAACAGCGGCGGGCTGAACGGGATCGAATGATGCGACCAGCCGTAGTCGAACTTGGTCACGAACACATAGTCGCCCTCGTAGAGGTTGGGTTCTTCCGAGGCTGAGGGAATGGTGAAGGGCTGGAACAGGAGCACCCTCAGCACCAGGGCGATAAGCAGAGCGACCGCGACGGTCTTGATGACCTCCCAGGTCTCGTTCTTGGCGGGGGCGGCCTCGGCGGCTTCGGTCATAGGCGGTCCTAGCGAGCGTCCGGTCAGAGCGGACGATACGGTTTTGCTGGCCCATGCATAGGGCGCGCCAGACCGCAACGCCCGTGAATTCTTGTCCGGACAGCGCCGGAAGGATGCGAGCGGGGCCAACCCAGACTAACTAGGCCCCATGCCCCAGGCCTTCCCCGCCCTCGCCCGTCCCCAGGTGCGCCAGCTCCGAAGCTCGCTGATCCGGGAGGTGGCCAATGCGGGGCTCGGACGGACGGATATCCTGGCCTTCTGGTTCGGCGAATCGGACCAGCCGACGCCGGCCTTCATCCGCGAGCGCGCCGCCCAGGCCCTGACCGATGGGCGAACCTTCTACACCCACAATCTCGGACGCCCCGACCTTCGCGCGGCGCTCGGCGGCTATCTCTCGGACCTGCATGGGACCCCGATCAGGCCGGAGCGCCTGGCGGTGACCAGCTCCGGCGTCAGCGCCCTGATGATTGCGGCCCAGGCGCTCATCGAGCCGTGCGACAAGGTGGCGGTGGTGACGCCCGTCTGGCCGAACGTCGCCGAGATCCCGCGCATCCTGGGCGCCCAGGTGACGGCGGTCTCGCTGGAGCCCCGCAACGGCCGCTGGGCTCGGCGCCCTGACGCCCGACACACGCGCGGTGTTCCTGAACTCGCCGAACAACCCAACGGGATGGACCCTGGCGGCCGACGACCGCCAGACGATCCTGGACCACTGCAGGAGGCATGGCATCTGGATCCTGGCCGACGATGTCTATGAGCGGCTGAACTTCTCACAGGCCCGCTCCGCGCCCTCCTTCCTGCCGCTGGCCGATCCGCACGACCGTCTGGTCTCGACCAACAGCTTCTCCAAGGCCTGGCGCATGACCGGCTGGCGCCTGGGCTGGATGGTGGCCCCGCCGGAGCTGGTCGACGCCCTGGGCGTGCTCCTCGAATACAACACCTCCTGCGCGCCGGACTTCGTGCAGGAGGGCGCGATCGCGGCCCTGACCGAGGGCGAGCCCCACGTGGCGGCCCTCCGCGCCGACCTCGGCGTCGCACGCGACCAGGTCCTGGCCGGCCTGCGCGCCCTGCCCGGCGTCGAAGCGCCGGAGCCGGATGGCGGCATGTACGCCTTCTTCCGCCTCGCCGGCTGCAAGGACAGCTTCACCCTGGCCAAGACCCTGGTCACCGACGCGGGACTGGGCCTCGCGCCGGGCGCGGCCTTCGGCGAGGAAGGCGAAAGCTGGCTGCGCTGGTGCTTCGCCGCCCGACCGGAGAAGAACGCGGCCGGCCTGGAGCGGTTGAGGAGCTATCTGAGCGCTTAGTTTGCTCCCCAGCTGGGGGAGCTGTCAGTCGCGAGCCGCGACTGACTGAGGGGGCTCAAGCCCGCTCCGCCCTGCCCGTCAGCCCCCTCCGTCTTGCGCTGCTAGCGCGATCCACCTCCCCCAACGGGGGAGGAATTGGAGCTACCAATTCAGGTCCGCGAGCAGTCCGGCATAGACCTCGATGCCGTCCCAGAGGTTGCCGATCCGGAGGTTCTCATTCTGGGCGTGCTGATTGTCATCGTAGTTGGCGATGCTGACGCCCACCATCGGCGCCTTCAGCTGGTTGACGATGTCGGCCATGCCCGAGCTCGCGCCGACAATCGGCATCTTCAGCGGCTCGTAGCCGACGGTGCGGCCGATCGAGGCCGCGACCGCCTTGGAGGCCGGCAGGTCGATGGGCGTCATGGTGGCGATCGAGCCGCCCTCGTCCCAGTCGAGACGGATGACCTTCGGATGGACCAGCCGGGTCGCGGTGTCGGGCGTCCCGCGGACGATGAACCAGCCCTTCTGCACGAGATAGGCCTCGGTCATCGCCTTGACGCGGTCCGGGGTCTCGCCGGGCGCCAGGCGGAAGTCGACCGACAGGCGGCCTTCGGTGGCGATGGCGTTCGCGGCCTGCGGCCCGCTGTCGCCGGCGTTGATCGCCCTGATGTTCAGCGTGGGGTTCAGGTAACCGTCGGCCAGGCGCGGCCCGCCGACATTGCGCCCCAAGCCCATGGCCTTCTTCAGGTCCGGCTCGACCGGCGGCCGGGGGGCGAGCGCGGGCTGGGTGCCGTCGGGTATCGGGGCGGCGTCCGC